>DATKFT010000764.1:0-2363 GCA_035544335.1 Pseudorhodoferax sp. | reverse complement strand
CGCGCTCGACCACGTCCGGCGTGTAGCGGCTGTAGTGCGCCTTCAGCAGCTGGAACACGCAGCGCGGGTGCGCCAGCGTGGGGTCGGTCACCACATAGCCGTCGGCGCCGAGCTCATAGTCCCAGGACGTCTTGTCGTAGCTGCGCTTTTCCTCGTCGTAGCCGGAGTAGATGCCGTCCTCGAACTTGAAGTCCTCGCGCACCACGAAGCTGAAGTCCGTGTAGTTGCGCACGTACTCGTGGTGGATCTTGTCGTTCGTGAGCAGGTAGTTGATGACCCCGCCCAGGAAGGCGATGTCCGAGCCCGAACGGATCGGGGCGTAGAAGTCCGCGACCGAAGCCGAGCGGTTGAAGCGCGGGTCCACCACCATGAAGTGCGCCTTGTTGTGCGCCTTCGCCTCGGTGACCCATTTGAAGCCGCAGGGGTGGGCCTCGGCGGCATTGCCGCCCATGATCAAGATAACGTCCGCATTCTTGATGTCGACCCAATGGTTCGTCATCGCTCCACGGCCAAACGTCGGGGCAAGACCTGCCACCGTCGGGCCGTGTCAAACGCGGGCCTGGTTGTCGAATGCGAGAAGGCCCCAGCTGCGGGCGATCTTGTGGGTGATGTAGCCGGTTTCGCTGGTGGCCGCCGAGGCGGCCAGCATGCCGGTGGAGGTCCAGCGGTTGACCAGCTTGCCGTCGTCGGTGCGCTCGACGAAGTTGGCGTCGCGGTCGTCCTTCATGAGCCGGGCGATGCGCTCCAGCGCATCGTCCCAGGAGATGTCGGTCCAGTCGCTGGCGCCGGGTGCACGGTACTGGGGCTTGAGCAGCCGGTTCGGGCTGTTGATGAAGTCCAGCAACCCGGCGCCCTTGGGGCACAGCGTGCCGCGGTTGACCGGGTGGTCGGCATCGCCCTCGACGTGGATCACCGACAGCTTGGCGTTTTTGGAGCCATCGCCCAGTGAATACATCAGGATGCCGCAGCCGACCGAGCAGTAGGTGCAGGTCTGGCGTGTGACGGTGGTGGCGGCGAGCTTGTACTGGCGGACTTCGGCCAGCGCGGTGGCGGGCGAGAAGCCCATCAGCGCGAGGCTGGATCCTGCCAGTGTCGAGCCCGTCACTTTCATGAACTGGCGTCTGGAGATGTCCATCGTGGTCTTCTGTCGGTGGGTTGCCACCATTCTAGGAGTCCACGCTTGCCAGCGCCTGACAGTGCTGTATGCCTGCCGCCAGTGTGCCTACTGGACCCGGTTTTCGGGCGCCTGCGGGTCCAGCATGGTGCCGGTGCGCAGCACGCGCAGGTCGGCATCGAACACCACGCTGAACAGCATGGAGGTGTTGGGTGGCTCCAGGTAGCGCCAGTCGTAGACGACTTCGCGCTTGAGCTCGTAGGGCGTGGTCTTGGCCGGTTTGCCCAGCATCTTGCGCACGTCCTCCATCATCATGCCGGGCCGCACCTTGGCGAAGTTCTCCGGCGTGAGCACCTGGCGCAGCGCGCTCATCTTGCCGTCGGCGCCGATCGTGATCATGTAGTTGCGGTGGCCCGCAGGCTGGCGGCTGTACTCGAAAATGCGGCCGCCGCCGGGTGCGTCCCAGACCTGCTCGGGCTGGCCGAACTGCTTGAGCACATCGGCCTCGGTTGCCACGCCTTCTTCCAGCGCATCGATGCGCTGGGGGTCGCAAGCGACCAGCAGCAGGGCCGAAGCCAAGGCGCCGGCGAGTGCGCCAGCCCATCGAGATCCCAGCGCCATCGCACCCCCCGGTAAAATTGATGCCAACGAGAGGTTCCCAGTTTATGTCCATCTTCCGCCGCCCCGACTACAAGTCCGAAGCCACCCAGTTCATCGACCAGCTCAAGGCGCAGCAGCCCGACCTGGAATCCCGCCAGCGCGCCGGCCGCGCCTTGCTGTGGGACAAGCTGGTCGACCGCAGCGCCTGGGCGCAGTACCGCCAGGCGCGCGTGCCGCAAAAGCCCTACGTCTACCAGACCGACAACAGCTGAACTGCGGGCGCCGGGCCGCGTGCAATCCGAGCTGCCGCCACCCGCCGACGGCGAAGGTGCGTACATGCCCCAGGTCGTCGACCAGGTGGCGCTGGCGCGCCTGTACGGCGAGCCGCTGTTCGCCATTCCCCAGGACCTGTACATCCCGCCCGATGCGCTGGAGGTGTTCCTGGAGGCCTTCGAAGGCCCGCTGGACCTGTTGCTCTACCTGATCCGCCGGCAGAACTTCAACATCCTCGACATTCCGATGGCCGCCGTCACGCGGCAGTACCTGGAATACGTGGACGAGATCCGCACGCGCAACTTGGAGCTGGCGGCCGAGTACCTGCTCATGGCCGCCATGCTGATCGAGATCAAGTCGCGCATGCTGCTGCCGC
>DATKFT010000763.1:0-2469 GCA_035544335.1 Pseudorhodoferax sp. | reverse complement strand
ATCGCGGCCACGGCCCATGCGGCCGAGGCCATGGTCGCGCGCGCCGCCGTGGCCGTGGACCGCGCGGCCGAGGCCTGGTGGGCCGGCCAGCTGCCGGCCTCGGCGCTGGACACGCTGGGCGTGGAGGCCTCCATCGCGGTGGCCGAGGCCAGCGCCGTTGCCACCGAGGCGGCGCTGCGCGCGGCCGAGCAGTTCTACGAGATCGGCGGCGCCTCGGCCACGCTGCGCCGCCACAACTTCGACCGGCATTGGCGCAATGCGCGCACCCACACCACGCACGATCCGGTGGCCTACAAGTACAAGGCCGTGGGTGCCTACCACCTGAGCGGTGCGCGGCCGCCGAATGCACCGGCGTACTGAGCCGCTGCGCAGCGGCGCGGTGCCGGTGCCGACCTGCGCCAGGTGCCGTGCACCACCTCCGCAGCCCTGCACGCTGGCCGCCGCCACCGGCCCCATCGTTCATCGGATGGAACGCTGAAGGCCAGGCTTGGCCACTACCGGGATCTTCGTGCGCTTCCTATGCTTTGTTCCTCCAGCCGCATCGGCCGCTCCGTTGGCAAACCGGGCAGGCCCGAGCGTCGGAACCACCGCCCATCCGGGCAAGCACCACGCCAGAGAGACCACCATGAGCACATCCAGCACCCCCGCCAACTTCAACGGCGCGCGACCGGTCATCGACCCCGACAACGCCGCCATGCTGTTGATCGACCACCAGAGCGGCCTGTTCCAGACGATCAAGGACATGCCCTTCACCGAAGTGCGCGCCCATGCCGCGACGCTGGCCCAGGTGGCGACGCTGGCAAAGATGCCGGTCATCACGACGGCCTCGGTGCCGCAGGGGCCGAACGGACCGCTGATCCCCGAGATCCACCGCTACGCGCCGCATGCGCAGTACGTGGCGCGCAAGGGCGAGATCAATGCCTGGGACAACCCGCAGTTTGTGGCCGCCGTGAAGGCCACCGGCCGCCGGCAGCTCATCATCGCCGGCACCATCACGAGCGTGTGCATGGCTTTTCCGAGCATCGCGGCCGTGCACGCGGGCTACCAGGTGTTCGCGGTGGTGGACGCTTCGGGCACCTACTCGAAGATGGCGCAGGAGATCACGCTCGCACGCATCGTGCAGGCCGGCGTGGTGCCGATGGACACCGCCGCCGTCTGCTCGGAGATCCAGAGGACCTGGAACCGCGAGGACGCGCCGCAGTGGGCGCAAGCCTACGGCGCGGTCTTCCCGCCCTACCAGCTGCTGATCGAGAGCTATGCGAAGGCGCAGGAGGTCGTGCAGAACCGCGAGCCGCTGGATTCGCAGCGCGCCTGAGCAAGGCGCGCCCCGGGCAGCGGGCGAGGCCCCGGTCCCTGCGTTCAGTCCTGCACGATGCTGTTGCGCAGCGTGCCGACCGAGGACAGTTCCACCTCCACCTGGTCGCCGGGCTTCATCCACAGCGGCGGCGTGCGGCGCGCGCCCACACCGCCCGGCGTGCCCGTGGCGATCACGTCGCCGGGCTCCAGGTCGATGAAGGTGGAGATGTAGGCGATCTGCGCGGGGATGTCGAACAGCATCATGTCGGTCGTCGCATGCTGCACGAGCTCGCCGTTCAGCCGCGTCTGCAGCGTCAGCAGCTGGCCGTCGGCGATCTCGCCGCGCGGCACCATCCAGGGGCCGAAGCCGGCGGTCTCGCGGAAGTTCTTGCCGGGCGTCCATTGCACGGTGTGGCGCTGCCAGTCGCGGATGGAGCCGTCGTTGTAGGGCGCGTAGCCGGCGATGTGCTCCCAGGCCTGCGCCTCGGCAATGCGGCGGCCGCCGCGGCCGATGATGACGGCGATCTCGCCCTCGAAATCGAAGTGCTCGGACTCGCGCGGGCGCAGCAGCGGCTGGCCGTGGCCGGTCTGCGAACCCGGCACGCGCAGGAAGATGGTCGGATGGCCCACGCGTTCGCGCTGGCTCTCGATGCGGTGCTCCTCGTAGTTCAGCCCGATGCAGAAGATCTTGGGCGCGTCGGGGATCACGGGCAGCCAGCGCAGCTGGGCGAGCGGCGTGCGCGGGCCGGCCGGCAGCGCGGCCTCGTCGGTGGGCAGGCGGCCGGCCGCGATGGCCTGGCGCAGCGTGGGCAGTTGCGGCGTGGCGAGGGACACGGCGGCGTCGTGGAGTACGGCGCCCCAGGTGGGCTGGCCGTCGACTTCGTAGCTGGCGAATTTCACGGTGGATCTTGCGGATGGCAGTGGTGGAGAAAGACAGGGCGGCGCGGCGGCGTTGCGCCCGCGCCGCGGGCGGGATCAGGGATCAGTTGACCTGGATGTTGCGTTCCTTGATGAGGCGGGCCCATTGGCTGCGTTCGTCGGCCACGGTCTTGCGGAAGGCCTCGGAGCTGCTGGTCTGGACCACGGCGCCGCGCTGGCGCAGCGTGTTGGACACTTCCTCGGCCTGCATGGCGCGGGCCAGCTCCCTTTGCAGCTTGGCCGCATAGTCCTCGG
>DATKFT010000762.1:0-2594 GCA_035544335.1 Pseudorhodoferax sp. | reverse complement strand
CTGAACCGCAGCCCGGCCCGGCCGGGGCCCTGCGCCGATCACAACGAATGCAAGGAGACCTGCGTATGAAATGGATGCCAGCACTGCTTCTCGTCGCCACGCTGAGCCTGAACCTCAATGCTGCGGCCCAGGCGCCCGAATGGCCGGCCAAGCCGGTGCGCTTCGTCGTGCCCTGGCCGGCCGGCGGTCTCAACGATCTCATCGCCAGGGCGTTCAACGACAGGGTGGGGCAGAGCATGGGCCAGCCGGTCGTGACCGACTTCAAGGCCGGCGCGGCAGGCCGCATCGGCGTGGCCGAGATCGCGCGCACAACGCCCGACGGCTACACCATCGGCATGGGCAATCTGGGGCCGCTGACCATCCATCCGACGCTGTACAAGCAGATGCCCTTCGATGTGAAGCGCGACCTGGTGCCCGTGACCATGTTCGCCGCCTCGCCGCTGGTGTTCGTGGTCTCGGCCAACGCGCCGTTCAAGACGCTGGCCGAATTCGTCAACGCGGCGCGGGCGCAGCCGGGCAAGTACAACTACGCCTCGGTCGGCCTCGGCAGCCCGCAGCACCTCACGTTCGAACTGGTCCAGGCTTCTGCGGGCGTGCAGCTGGAGCACATTCCCTACAAGGGCACGACCGAGTTCCTGCCTTCCCTCATCGCGGGCGAGGTGCACGCCAGCATCGACACCTTGCCGCTGCTGCTGCCCCATATCCAGAGCGGCAAGCTGCGTGCGCTGGCCGTCACCGCGGGCGCCCGCGTGCCGCAGCTGCCCGATGTCCCCACGCTGCAGGAACTGTCGCTGCTGGACGAGCCCGTGCTGTCCTGGTACGCGCTGATCGTGCCGGCGCGCACGCCCAAACCCATCATCGACAAGCTGTACCGGGAGTACAGCGCCGCCGCGCAGACGCCGGAGATCAAGCGCCTCTTGAACGAGCAGGGGCTGGTGTACGTGCCGACGACGCCCGAGGCGTTCAAGGCCAGCGTCGAGCGCGAGACGCAGCGCTGGGCCAAGATCATCCGCGACAACCGCATCGAGGTGGCCCAGTAGCGCTCCTCGTGGCCCCCGCCATGCCGGGCGGCCGCCAAGGCCTGCGGCAGCGCGGCTGCGGGTGTGGCCGTTCGGTTCCGGCGACGCGGGGCCCGTGGCGGGCCGCGCCGTTCACGGCGTCTCGAGCGCTCGGCGCTCAGCTCTCGCTGGAGAAGGTGCCGATCAGCCGGTAGCTCTGTCCTGGGTGGTAGAGCCGCGCGATCGAGGCCACCTTGCCCTGCGACTCCGTTCTGCGTGACACGCGCAGCAGCGCGGCGCCCTCGGCCACGCCGAGTTGCTCGGCCACGGCCGGCTCGGCATTGACCGCCTCGATGACCTGCTCGGCCGCGGTCAGCGGGGCGCGCGCGAAGAGATAGCTCGATGCCGTGTGGCTCGTCAGGTCCAGGCTCAGGAAGTCGGGAATCACCTCGGGGTTGATGAAGCGCTCCTCGAACTGGATCGGCACGCCGTTCTCGAGGTGCAGCACTTCGCAGCAGAACACGTCGGAGCGGCGTGGCACGCGCATGGCATCGGCGATCGCCGCGCCGGCCTTCAGCCGCCGCGCGGACAGCAGCTTGCTGCTGTGGCGGTGCCCACGCTCCACGATCTCCTGGTGCACGTCCTTGACGACCAGCACGTTGGAGATCGGCTGCAGGTCCGCCACATAGGAGCCCGAGCCGTGCCGGCGCTCGATCAGCCCCTCGCTCTGCAACTCCTGCAGCGCCCGGCGCACCGTGAGGCGGGCGCAGCCGAAGCGGCTCTCGAGTTCGCGTTCGGAGGGCAGTTTGACTCCGGGCTTCCAGCCCCCGCGTTCGATCATGGCGCGGATCGCGGCCTTGACCTCACTGTAGCCAGTCCTCTGACCAGCGGCATCCAACGACATGGTGGGTTTCTCCCTCGGCATGGCCGATTCTAGGGATGCGCCCGCGACCTGCGCGCGCGCACCGCAGGGGTGCGCTTGGCAGCAGAAAACGGTGCGGACGGGATGTTCTGAACTGGTGTGCACCACTTTGTGGCGATCTTCGGGCCAAGCGCTGGTTTGCAAGCCCTTTCCTTGGTGATAACCCTTTGAGAAAGCCGTGCTCGACCCGTTGACCGCGCCGGCCCTTCGCCGTTAAAGTGGTGTGTACCAGTTGAGAATTCCAGAACGCCAAAGGAGCACGCGATGAAGTCGATTTCCATGACCTACCTGAACGGACCGGATGTCCAGCGCATCGCGTTGACCGACGACGAGATCCTTGCCGCGGTCGAAGAAAGCCTGCGCGCGCAGGGCAATGGCCAGACCGTGATCGAGCCGCGTGTGCACCTGATGCCCGACCCCGCCTTCAATGGCCACTTCAATGTGTTGCGTGGCTATGTCGCGCCGTTGAACCTGGCCGGCGTCAAGATCGTGGGCGACTTCGTCGACAACTACAAGCAGGGCCTGCCGTCCGAGATGGCGATGCTGAACCTGTTCGACCCGCGCACCGGCATTCCGGTGGCCGTGATCGACGCGACCTTCATCACCGACGCGCGCACCGGCGCCGTGACCGCGCTGGGCGCCAAGCATCTGGCACGCAAGAACAGCAAGGTGCT
>DATKFT010000761.1:0-8168 GCA_035544335.1 Pseudorhodoferax sp. | reverse complement strand
CATCAGCAACCGCATCGCGCCCGAGCACCTGGAGGTCAGCAGCGCCGATCCGCACCGCTGGGAGCCGCTGCTCAAGCACGCCGGCGCGATCTTCCTGGGGGCCTACACGAGCGAGAGCCTGGGTGACTACTGCGCCGGGCCCAACCACGTGCTACCGACTTCGGGCACGGCGCGTTTCTCGAGCCCGCTGGGCGTCTACGACTTCCAAAAGCGCAGCAGCCTGATCGAGGTCAGCGCGGCGGGCGCCCAGGTGCTGGGCCCCATCGCCTCCGTGCTGGCCCATGGCGAAGGCCTGCAGGCCCACGCCCGCGCCGCCGAACTGCGCTTGAAGCCATGACGTCTGAACTCTCTCCCCGACTCGCCAAGCTCATCCGCCAGGACGTGCAGTCCATGCACGCCTACGCCGTGCAGGACGCCACGGGCCTGCTCAAGATGGACGCGATGGAAAACCCCTACCGGCTGCCGCCTGCGTTGCAGCAGGCGCTGGGCCAGCGTCTGGGCGCGGTGGAGCTCAACCGCTACCCCGGCAGCCGGCTCGAGGACCTGCGCCAGGCGCTGGCGCGTCATGCCCAGATGCCCGAGGGCTTCGGCCTCATGCTGGGCAATGGCTCGGACGAGCTGATCTCGCTGCTGGCCATGGCCTGCGACCGGCCTGGCGCGACCCTGCTCGCACCCGTGCCCGGCTTCGTGATGTACGCGATGAGTGCGCAGCTGCAGGGCCTGGACTTCGTGGGCGTGCCACTCACGGCCGACTTCGCGCTCGACGAGGCCGCCATGCTGGCCGCGATCGACAAGCACCAGCCCGCCATCGTCTACCTGGCCTACCCGAACAACCCCACGGCCAACCTCTGGGACGATGCGGTCATCGAACGCATCGTCCAGGCCGCGCCGGGCCTCGTGGTCATGGACGAGGCCTACCAGCCTTTCGCCAGCCGTTCCTACATCGACCGCGTGGCGCACCACGGCCATGTGCTCTTGATGCGCACGCTGAGCAAGTTCGGCCTGGCTGGCGTGCGTCTGGGCTACATGATGGGTCCTGCCGCGCTGATCGCCGAGATCGACAAGGTGCGCCCGCCCTACAACATCAGCGTGCTGAACGCCGAGTGCGCGCTGTTCGCGCTGGAGCACGCCGAGGTGTTCGCCGCGCAGGCCGCCGACCTGCGCGCGCAGCGCGATGCGCTGCTGCCCGCGCTGCGCGCGCTGGGCCTCACGGTCTGGAACAGCGACGCCAACATGGTGCTCGTGCGCGTGCCGGGTGAAGAAGGCCGCGCGCAGGCCGTGTTCGAGGGCATGAAGGCCCGCGGCGTGCTCGTGAAGAACGTTTCTAAAATGCATCCCTTGCTGGCCAACTGCCTGCGCCTCACGGTGGGCAGCGCCGACGACAACGCCCAGATGCTGCGGGCCCTGCAGCAGTCCCTATGAGCAGCAGCCTAGTTCCCACCCCCACCGTGCCATTCGCACGCACGGCCGAAGTCAGCCGCAACACCGCCGAGACCAAGATCACGGTGCGCGTGAACCTGGACGGCACCGGCCAGGCCAAGTTGGCCACCGGCATCGGCTTTTTCGACCACATGCTGGACCAGATCGCGCGCCACGGGCTCATCGATCTGGACATCCACGCCGATGGCGACCTGCACATCGACGGCCACCACACGGTGGAAGACGTGGGCATCACGCTGGGCCAGGCCGTGGCCAAGGCCATCGGCGACAAGAAAGGCATCCGGCGCTACGGCCATGCCTACGTGCCGCTGGACGAGGCGCTGAGCCGCGTGGTGATCGATTTTTCGGGCCGCCCGGGCCTGCTGCTCAACGTGCCGTTCAAGAGCGGCATGATCGGCGCGTTCGACACCCAGCTCACGCACGAATTCTTCCAGGGCTTCGTGAACCACGCCTTCGTCACGCTGCACATCGACAACCTGCGCGGCGAGAACGCGCACCACCAGTGCGAGACCGTGTTCAAGGCCTTCGCACGCGCGCTGCGCAGCGCGCTGGAGTTCGATCCGCGCGCGCTCGGCACCATCCCCTCGACCAAAGGCTCGCTGTAATGGCCGCCAACACCGTGGCCGTGGTCGACTACGGCATGGGCAACCTGCGTTCGGTGTCGCAGGCCGTGCAGGCTGCGGCGGCCGGTGAGGGGGTGCAGGTCGTCGTGACCAGCGATCCCGTCCAGGTGCGGGCGGCCACGCGCGTGGTGCTGCCCGGCCAGGGCGCCATGCCCGACTGCATGCGCGAGCTGCGCGACTCCGGCCTGCTGGAGTCGGTGCTGGAGGCGGCACGCGACAAGCCGCTGTTCGGCGTCTGCGTGGGCATGCAGATGCTGCTGGACCGCAGCGAGGAAACGCGTGCCGGCGACACGGCCGGCGCAACGCCGGGCCTGGGCCTCATTGCGGGCGAGGTGCTGCGCTTTCGCCTGCAGGGCCGCACCCAGCCGGACGGCAGCCGCTACAAGGTGCCGCAGATGGGCTGGAACCGCGTGGCGCAACAGCAGCCCGGCGGGCGCCGGCACCCGGTCTGGGGCGAGGTGCCGGACCAGAGCTGGTTCTATTTCGTACACAGCTTTTACGCGCGACCGTCGGATCAGAACCACAGCGCCGGCTTGACGGAGTATGGCGAAAGCTTTACCTGCGCCGTTGCCCGCGATAATATTTTTGCAACCCAGTTCCATCCGGAGAAGAGTGCAGCGCATGGCCTGGCGCTGTACCGCAACTTCCTCCACTGGAATCCCTGACCTCCATCTCAACGCTCCGGCTGCCCTCAGCACCATGCTTCTCATTCCTGCGATCGATCTCAAAGACGGTCAATGCGTGCGCCTCAAGCAAGGCGACATGGAACAGTCCACCACCTTTGGCGATGACCCCGCCGAGATGGCGCGCAAGTGGGTCGACCAGGGCGCGCGCCGCCTGCATCTGGTCGACCTGAACGGCGCGTTTGCGGGCAAGCCCAAGAACGAGTTGGCCATCCGCCGCATCCTGAAGGAAGTCGGTGGGGTGGTCGACGTGCAGCTGGGCGGTGGTATCCGCGATCTGGACACCATCGAGCGCTACCTGGACGCCGGCCTGCGCTACGTGATCATCGGCACCGCCGCGGTCAAGAACCCCGGCTTCCTGCACGATGCCTGCTCGGCGTTCGGCGGCCACATCATCGTCGGGCTGGATGCCAAGGACGGCAAGGTGGCCACCGACGGCTGGAGCAAGCTCACGGGCCATGAGGTCGTCGACCTGGCCAGGCGCTTCGAGGACTACGGTGTCGAGTCCTTCATCTACACGGACATCGGCCGCGACGGCATGCTGACCGGCATCAACATCGAGGCCACGGTCAAGCTGGCCAAGTCACTCCACACGCCGGTCATCGCCTCCGGCGGGCTGTCGAACATCGCCGACATCGAAAAGCTCTGCGAAGTCGAGAACGAAGGCATCGAAGGCGTGATCTGCGGCCGTGCCATCTACACCGGCGACCTGGATTTCGCCAGCGCGCAGGAGCGTGCCGACAACTTCAACAATGGCTGAACTGGCGGCCGCGGCCGAATCCTTCCGCGGCCAGCCCTGCCTGCGCCTGAACTGGGGACCCGACGACAGCCTGCTGGTGGCCTTGCACGGCGCCCACGTGCTGTCCTGGACCGGTGCCGGGCGCGAGCGTCTGTACCTGAGTCCGCGTGCCGTGTTCGATGGCCAGGCGGCCATCCGCGGCGGCGTGCCGGTCTGCCTGCCGCAGTTCAACGAGCGCGGCCCGCTGCCCAAGCATGGTTTCGCGCGCAACCTGTCCTGGCGCTGCGCGGGCGCGCGCGTGGACGTCGCCAGCGGCGACGTGCTGTTCACGCTCGAGCTGGACAGCGATGCGGCCACGCGTGCGCAGTGGCCAGCAGACTTTCGCTTCGCGCTGACTTTGCGGCTCGGCCCCGGCCGGCTGGAGATGCTGCTGGCGTTGCACAACACGGGCAGCGAGGCCTGGCCGTTCACTGGTGCGCTGCACACCTACCTGCAGGTGGACGACATCGCGGGCGTGCGGCTCCAGGGGCTGGACGGCCAGCCCTGCTGGGACGCGCTGGCCGATACGCGCGCCGCGCAAGCGGGCGAGCTGCGTTTCGACGGCGAGTTCGACCGCGTGTTCCGTGCCGCGCCTGCGCCGCTGCGGCTCTTGGACGGCGACAGCGTGCTGGAGATCGCGCAAAGCGCGAGCTTCGAGGACACCGTGGTCTGGAACCCCGGTGCCGCCAAGTGCGCGACCCTGGCCGACATGGCGCCCGACAGCTACCTGCAGATGCTGTGCGTGGAAGCCGCACAGGTCGAGCGTCCGTTCCTGCTGGCGCCCGGCGCGCAGTGGACGGGCTGGCAGCGGCTGACCGTCGTCGCCTGATCCCCCTCTTTTTCCCGAGCAGAACGCCCATGCTGGCCAAACGCATCATTCCCTGCCTGGACGTCACGGGCGGCCGTGTCGTCAAGGGCGTCAACTTCGTCGAGCTGCGCGATGCGGGCGACCCCGTGGAGATCGCGGCGCGCTACAACGAGCAGGGCGCCGACGAACTGACCTTTCTGGACATCACGGCCACGAGCGATGGCCGCGACCTGATCCTGCCCATCATCGAGGCCGTGGCCTCGCAGGTCTTCATTCCGTTGACCGTGGGCGGCGGCGTGCGCACCGTCGAGGACGTGCGCCGGCTGCTCAATTCGGGCGCGGACAAGACCAGCTTCAACTCGGCCGCCATCGCCAACCCCGACGTCATCAACCAGGCCTCGGACAAGTACGGCGCGCAGTGCATCGTCGTGGCCATCGACGCCAAGCGCCGCAGCCCGGAAGATGCCGCGCAGCGCGGTGCGGGCTGGGACGTCTACAGCCATGGCGGGCGCAAGAACACCGGCCTGGACGCCGTGCAATGGGCGGCCGAGATGGCCCGCCGCGGGGCCGGCGAGATCCTGTTGACCAGCATGGACCGCGACGGCACCAAGTCGGGCTTCGACCTCGCACTCACGCGCGCGGTCAGCGACGCCGTGGACGTGCCCGTCATCGCCTCGGGCGGGGTGGGCAGCCTTGACCACCTGGCCGACGGCGTGCAGTCCGGCGGCGCCGACGCCGTGCTGGCCGCCAGCATCTTCCACTACGGCGAGTTCACGGTGGGCCAGGCCAAGGCCCACATGGCGGCGCGCGGCATTCCCGTACGCCAGTAGCTGTCATCGGCCCTGTCACCATGATCGCCGAGAATCCCGCCATGGACTGGTTGGACGATGTCAAGTGGGATGCGCAGGGCCTGGTGCCCGCCATTGCCCAGGAAGCGGCGAGCGGCGACGTGCTGATGTTCGCCTGGATGAACCGCGAGGCGCTGCAAAAGACCTTCGAGCTGCAGCGCGCCGTGTACTTCAGCCGTTCGCGCGGCAAGCTCTGGTTCAAGGGCGAGGAATCCGGCCATGTGCAGACCGTGCACGAGATCCGGCTCGACTGCGACGCCGACGTGGTGCTGCTCAAGGTCACGCAACTGGGGCACGAGCCCGGCATCGCCTGCCACACGGGCCGGCACAGCTGCTTCTTCAGCAGGCTCGAGGCCCATGGCGAAACCGGTGCCGGCGCCCGCTGGCAGGCCGTCGATCCGGTCTTGAAAGACCCCGAGTCCATCTACAAGTAGCCCCATGACCCTGTCCCAGGACGCTTTGGGCCGCCTCGCGGCCGTGATCGAGAGCCGCAAGCCCGCGGCCGGCGGCAACCCCGACGCCAGCTACGTGGCCCGGCTGTTGCACAAGGGCCCGGACGCCTTCCTGAAGAAGATCGGCGAAGAGGCGACCGAGGTCGTCATGGCGGCCAAGGACATCGACGCGGGCCGCGGCGACGCCCAGCACCTGCAGGGCAAGCTCGTGGGCGAGGTGGCCGACCTGTGGTTCCATTCGCTCGTGGCGCTGGCCCACTACGGCCTGGGCCCGCAGGATGTGATCGCCGAGCTGCTGCGCCGCGAAGGCACCAGCGGCATCGAGGAAAAGGCCTTGCGCAAGGCTGTTGCACGCGAAGGAGATGGCCATGGCTGACATCATCGACGTGGAAGTCAAGGACAGCGAGCAGGCCCAGCAGCTCAAGACGGTGGGCTGGATCAGCTACCTGCTGCACCTGATCGTGGCCGTGGCGGCCGTCGTGCCGGCCGCCCAGCCCAGCATCGCGTTGCTGCTGATCGCGCTGGTGATCGACCTCGTGAAGCGGCAGGACGCCGCAGGCACCTGGCAGGCCAGCCACTTCAGCTGGCGCATTCGCACGGTGCTGTGGGCCGGTGTGCTCTATCTGGTCACGCTGCCGCTGTTCTTGCTGTTCTACCTGCCAGGCGCCATCGCGTGGCTCGTGATCTCCATCTGGTTCTTGTACCGCATCGTCCGCGGCATGGTGGACATGAATGCCAGCCGACCGGTCGGCCTACCCCGTTGAGCGATTCCGCATGCACGACCCCGATTGCCTTTTCTGCAAGATCGTCCAGGGACAGATCCCCGCGCGCAAGGTGCACGAGGACGACGAGTTCTTCGCCTTCCACGACATCCGTCCTGCCGCGCCCATCCATTTCCTGATCGTGCCCAAGGCCCATGTGGCTTCCATGGCCCAGGTCACGGACGAACACGCCGCGATGCTGGGCCGCATGATGGTGCTGGCGCCGCGGCTGGCCCGGCAGGAGGGCTGCAATCCGTATCCCGAGGGGGGATTCCGGCTGCTGGTGAACACCGGCACCGAGGGAGGGCAGGAGGTCCACCACCTGCATCTGCACGTGCTGGGGGGGCCGCGCCCCTGGGCGCGCGGCTGAGCAGGACAGGAACGGGCTGCGCGGTCTATTCGCGCGTGTCCGGAAGGGTTCATCGCGCCGACTAAAATTCGGTGCAATACGTTAGGAGTACATCCATGGGTTCTTTTTCCATCTGGCACTGGCTGATCGTGCTGCTGATCGTGGTGATGGTGTTCGGTACCAAGAAGCTCAAGAACATGGGCAGCGACCTGGGCGGTGCCGTCAAGGGCTTCAAGGACGGCATGAAGGACGGCAGCAGCACCGAAGACAAGACGGCTGCGGCTCCGAGCGCGCAGGTGGGCAATGCGGCCGGCGCCGAGAAGTCCACCATCGACGTCGAAGCCAAGACCAAGTCCTGATCGTCACGCCGTGATCGATCTCGGCATATCGAAGATGGCGCTGATCGGCGCGGTGGCGCTGATCGTCATCGGGCCGGAAAAGCTGCCGCGCGTGGCCCGCACGGTGGGCACCTTGCTGGGCAAGGCGCAGCGCTACGTGGCCGACGTCAAGGCCGAGGTCAACCGCTCGATGGAGCTCGACGAGCTCAAGAAGATGAAGGAAACGGTGGAGTCGGCTGCACGCGACGTGCACAACTCCGTCCAGACCAACGTCAGCGATTTCGAGAAGGACTGGGCCGCGACCACGGCCGGCCTGGACGGCAGCAGCGACACCAGTGCCGCCGCCTACGACAGCACGGCTGCCAACAGCTTCGTGCAATACCCCGAGTACAAGCATCCCAAGAAGCAATGGCGCGTGAAGCAGGGCGCCATGCCGCAGTGGTACAAGGCGCGGGCCGGTGTCCGCACCAAGGCCTTGTCGGGCGCAGCGCGGGTGGCCCGCTACCGGCCCCAGAAACTCAATTGACCACGGCCTGCGCCGTGTCGGGCCGGCTCACGCGCCGGCTGTCCATCCGCTTGCACCATGCCTGATCCGAACAACAAGGAAGACGAACTCGCCGGTACGGAGCAGCCGTTCGTGCAGCACCTCATGGAGCTGCGCGACCGGCTGATCAAGGCCGTGGTCGCCATCGGCGTGGTGGCCGCGGTGCTGGCCGTCTGGCCCGGCCCGGGCGCGCTGTACGACCTGCTGGCGGCGCCGCTGGTCGCGGCATTGCCGGCGGGCGCGACGCTGATCGCCACTTCGGTGATCTCGCCGTTCCTGGTGCCGCTCAAGATCCTGCTGATGGCGGCCTTCATGATCGCGCTGCCCGTGGTGCTCTACCAGGTCTGGGCCTTCGTGGCGCCGGGCCTGTATTCGCACGAGAAGAAGCTCGTCATGCCGCTGGTGGTGTCCAGCACGCTGCTGTTCCTGATCGGCGTGGCGTTCTGCTATTACTTCGTGTTCGGCCAGGTGTTCAAGTTCATCCAGAGCTTCGCGCCCAAGAGCATCACGGCCGCACCTGACATCGAGGCCTACCTGGGCTTCG
>DATKFT010000760.1:0-3132 GCA_035544335.1 Pseudorhodoferax sp. | reverse complement strand
CGTGGCAAAGCCGGTCTTGCCATCGCCGAGCACGCCTTCGGGGAACAGCTGGCGCGCGTGCACGGGCAGGCGGCGCAGCGGCTCGAAGCGGCCCGTGCTCGGGTTGAACGAGCCTTCGGCGGTGTGCACGCCGCCGGCCTGCGCCACCGGGCCTTCGAACACCCACTGCGGCAGCGGCGCAGTCGACAGCGCGCGGCCAGCAGCGATGTCCTCCTGCACCCATTGCGCCACCTGCAGCCAGCCGGCCTCCTGCCAGAGTTCGAACGGACCCTGGCGCATGCCGAAGCCCCAGCGCATCGCGAAGTCCACGTCGCGCACGGTGTCGGCGATGGAGGCCAGGTGCACGGCCGCGTAGTGGAAGCTGTTGCGCAGGATGGCCCACAGGAAGCGGCCTTCCGCGCCCTCGGCCTCGCGCAGCAGCTTCAGGCGCTCGCCCGCAGGCTTTCTGAGCATGCGCTCGTAGACGGCATCGGCCTTCTGGCCGCCCGCCACGTAGTCGCGGCTTGCCAGGTCGAAGCGCAGCACCTCGCGGCCGACCTTCTTGTAGAAGCCGGCCTTGGTCTTCTGGCCCAGGTTGCCGAGTTCCAGCAGGGTCTTGAGCACGGGCGGCGTGGCAAAGCTGGCGTAAAACGGATCGGTCTCGGCCGACAAGGTGTCCTGCAGCGTCTTGACCACGTGGGCCATGGTGTCCAGCCCCACGACGTCGGCCGTGCGGAAGGTGCCCGAGGAGGCGCGGCCCAGCTTCTTGCCCGTGAGGTCGTCGACCACGTCGTAGGTGAGGCCGTGGTTCTCGGCTTCCTTGATCGTGGCCAGCATGCCCGCGATGCCGATGCGGTTGGCGATGAAGTTGGGCGTGTCCTTGGCGCGCACCACGCCCTTGCCGAGCTGGCTCGTGACGAAGGTTTCGAGGTCGTCGAGCACCTGGGCGCTGGTGGCCGGCGTGGGAATCAGCTCCACGAGCTGCATGTAGCGCGGCGGGTTGAAGAAGTGGATGCCGCAAAAGCGCGGTGCCACGGCGGCCGGCAGCGCCGCGCCCATCTGGGTGATCGACAGGCCCGAGGTGTTGGACGCGACGATGCTGTGCGGCGCCAGGTGCGGGGCGATCTTGGTGTAGAGGTCCAGCTTCCAGTCCATGCGCTCGGCGATGGCCTCGATCACGAGGTCGCATTCGCCCAGCAGCGCGAGGTGTTCCTCGTAGTTGGCCGGCTGGATCAGCGCCGCGTCGTCGGCCACGCCCAGCGGCGCGGGCTTGAGCTTCTTCAGGCCCTCGATGGCCTTGAGCGCGATGCCGTTCTTGGGGCCTGCGCCGCCGCCGGGCCGCCCCAAGGCGGCACCGGCCCCCTCGGGGGACAGCGAACCTCGCGAAGCGGGGAGCGTGGGGGCATCGTTCGCCGGCAGGTCGAACAGCACGACGGGCACGCGCACGTTGACGAGGTGGGCCGCGATCTGCGCACCCATGACGCCGGCGCCCAGCACAGCGACCTTCTTGATTCTGAATTTCGACATAGTGGTCTTTCTCAGTTGTCCCTGTCTCTCGCAACGACACGGCCACGCTGCTCATGCAACGGGGCGGATGGCCGCGGAGCAGGCCATGCCAGCGGCCGCCGCAGAACCGGCTCTGCCGGGCCGCTGGCGGCGCCCCCTGGAGGGGGTCGGCGGAGCGCGCAGCGCGCAGACTGGGGGAGTTCCATTTCTAGGGCTGGCGCAGCCAGGTCTGGGTGCGCCAGAACGGGCCGATGGAGCCGCGCACCTCCAGCTTGGCGCCGCCCTCGATGGGCGTAAGGCGCAGCGTGTAGACCTTGCCGGATTCGGGGTCGAGGATCTTGCCGCCCTCCCACACCTCCTTGCCTTCGGCCTTCTTCGCACCGCGGAGGATCTCCAGGCCGACCAGGGGCTGGTCCTTGCGGTCGTCGGTGCAGGCCGTGCAGCGCGCCTGCGGGTCGGCCTCCTTGCGCAGCAGCCGCTCGATGCGGCCGCTGAGCTGGCCGTCCTGCTCGACGATCAGCATCTGGGCCTTGGGCTCGCCGGTCTTGTCGTCCACGCTCTGCCAACGGCCCACCGGGGAGGCCTGGGCCAGTACGGCCAGTGGCAGGGCGCAGGCCAGTGCGGTCAGCAGCGGCTTCATGGCGTGTGCCTCAGGCCAGGGCCGCGTCGGTGTCCATGAGCGCGCGGCTGCCGGCACGCGCAGTGCGCATGAGGCTGGCGGTCTCGGGGAACAGCTTGGCGAAGTAAAAGCGTGCGGTCTGCAGCTTGGCGGTGTAGAACGGGTCGCTCGGCTTGCCCTCTTGTTCGGCAGCCGCGATCGCGCGCAGCGCGGTCTGCGCCATGCGTGCGAACAGGTAGGCGAACACGAAGTGCCCGGCCACGCGCAGGTAGTCGACGGCCGCCGCGCCCACCTCGTCGGGGTTCTGCAGGCCCTTGAAGCCCAGCTCCATCGTGAACTTGGTGATCTGCTCGCCGAGCACGGCCAGCGGATTGATGAACTCGGCCATCTTCTCGTTCACGCCCTCTTGCTCGACCAGCACGGCGACGAGCTTGCCGAACTTCTTGAGCGAAGCGCCGTTGTTGCCCAATACCTTGCGGCCCAGCAGGTCCAGCGACTGCACGGTGTTCGTGCCTTCGTAGATCATGTTGATGCGGTTGTCGCGCACGAACTGCTCCATGCCCCATTCCTTGATGAAGCCATGGCCGCCGAACACCTGCATGCAGGCATTGGTCGCGAGGTGCCCGTTGTCGGTGATGAAGGCCTTGACGATGGGCGTCAGCAGCGCCACGAGGTCATCGGAGTCCTTGCGCACCTTGGCGTCGGGATGGTGGTGGGCCTTGTCCAGCAGCAGCGTGCAGAAGATCTGCAGCGCGCGGCCGCCCTCGGCATAGGCCTTGGCGGTCAGCAGCATCTTGCGCACGTCGGGGTGCACGATGATGGGATCGGCCTCCTTGTCCTTGGCCTTGGGGCCGGACAACGAGCGCATCTGCAGCCGGTCCTTGGCATAGGCCAGCGCGTTCTGGTAGGCCACCTCGGTCAGGCCCAGCGACTGGTTGCCCACGCCCAGGCGGGCCGCGTTCATCATCACGAACATCGCGGCCAGGCCCTTGTGGGGCTCGCCCACCAGCGTGCCGATGGCGCCGTCG
>DATKFT010000759.1:0-20336 GCA_035544335.1 Pseudorhodoferax sp. | reverse complement strand
AGCGTGGCCTGCTGCGGCGCGGGCAGGTGCTCGGCGATCCAGCGCCGCGCGTAGTCGAGCGCGGGGTGCCGCACGCCGGTCTGGTCCAGCAGCGCGCCGTAGACGGACAGCTCCTCGGCCGCGGACAGGCGCTGCAGAAAGGGCAGCCCCTGCAGCGGCACCTGGTGGATGCGGGCCAGCAGCTCGCCGCATTGGCGTGCCATGCCCTGGCGCGCGGCGGCCAGGCCCGGTTCGCGCAGGATGCTGCGGGCCAGGGTCTCGCCCGCGACGTGCGCGGTCACATGGCCCTCGCCCAGGCCGTCGCCGGGCTCCAGCACGCAGCACACCGGCGGCGCCGGCACGCCCGCGGCGCGCACGGTGGCCATCAGCGCGGCCTCGTGCGCGGCCTGCAGCTTGGGCGTGCGGCCGGGCGGTTCGCTGGACGTGGGCTGCTGCTGCAGCACCAGCGTGCGTGGGCCTGTCCCATTTCCGCCATTGCCCTCGCCCTGCCCCGCCTGGTCGGGCACCCAGTCGAACACCCAGGTCTGGCGCGTCGCACCTCCGGACAGCCGGCGCAGCCCCTGCACCTCTCCGGCCGTGCCCAGCTGGCGCGCGAGCGCGCGGCGCAGGCCCGTGGCGACCTCCGTGGCGGCTTCAGCAGCCATCAGATGGCCCTTCCGCTGCCCTGCCAGAACGGGTCGCGCAGGCGGCGCTTGAAGATCTTGCCGCTGTCCTCGCGCGGCAGCGCGTCATGGAAGTCGATGCGGCGCGGCACCTTGTACTTGGCCAGGTGCTCGCCCAGGTAGGCCTGGATTTCGGCCACCGTCAGCGCGGCGCCGGGCTGCAGCTCGACCGCCGCGGCCAGGGATTCGCCGAAGTCCTCGTCGGGGATGCCGAACACCGCGCAGTCGTGCACGCCCGGGCATTGCGTGAGCACCATCTCGATCTCGGCCGGGTAGATGTTGGTGCCGCCCGAGATCACCATGTCCGAGCGCCGGTCGCACAGGTACAGCCGGCCGTTCCGGAGGTAGCCCACGTCGCCCATGCTGATCAGGCCGTCGCGCTCGGCGCGCTGGCGCTTCTCGGGGTGGTTCAGGTAGGTGAAATCGGCATAGGCCGGCACGCGCACATAGATCTCGCCGGGCTCGCCCGGCGCTGCAGGTCGCCCGTCCTCGCCGTAGAAGGCCATGCGCGTGCCCGGCGTGGGCACGCCCACGGAGCCCGGGTGCGCAAGCCAGTCCTGCGGCGTGGCCAGCGTGGCGGTGCCGGTCTCTGTGCCGCCATAGGTCTCGTAAATGATGGGGCCCCACCAGTCCATGAGCGCCTGCTTGACCTCGCGCGGGCACGGCGCGCCGGTGTGCGTGACCCAGCGCAGCGAGCTGAGGTCGTAGCGCTCGCGCACGGCCTGGGGCAGGCGCAGGATGCGCACGAACATGGTGGGCACCATGACGGCGTTGGTGATGCGGTGGCGCTCGATCAGCGCGAGCGTCTCCTCGGGGTCGAACTTGGACTGCAACACGAGCAGCTCGGCCGCCATCAGCGCCTGGCGGCCATAGGCGTTGGGCGAGGCGTGGTAGAGCGGACCGGTCACGAGCCCGCGCACGCCCGGCGTGAGGCCGTAGACCTGCTCGATCAGCGCGACGTTGGCCTGGGCCTGCTCGGGCGTGGCCGGCAGCCGGCGCACGCCCTTGGGATGGCCGGTGGTGCCCGAGGTGTAGATCATGGTGGCGCGGCTGCGCTTGGGCGGCTGCTCCCAGGGCGCAAAGCCCTCGCACCAGGCCTGCCAGGCCCGGTCGCCGGCCACGGGGGCTGCCAGCGCATCGGCGATGCCGTAGCGCCGCTGCACCTCGGGTGGCGTGGGCACCACGAGCACCTGCAGGCCCGGCGGCAGCTGGTGGCGCAGCGGCGCCAGCAGGTCGGCATGGGCCACGAGCACCTTGGGCTGGGCGTCGCCGAGGATGTACAAGGCCTCCTCGGGCTTGCCGTGCCAGTTCAGCGGCACGCTGTAGGCGCCGATGGCGGCGGCGGCCTGCTGCACCTCGAAGAAGGCGAAGTCGTTGCGCAGCAGCAGGGCCACGCTGTCGCCCTCGGTGATGCCCAGGTGGGCGAAGCCGGTTGCGGCGCGGCGCGCGCGCAGCAGCACCTCGTCGCGCGGCACGCTGCGCTCGTCCAGATAGATCAGGGCTTGGTTCATCTGCAAACTCCGTGGGTCAAGAGGCTGCCGGCGCGGCATCCTGCGCCTGCAGCTGCGTGGCCAGCCGCGCCGCGTGGGCCTCGCTGTCGCCGAACAACTGGTCCATCACATGGATGCGGCGCAGGCTGTGGCCGACCGCGCATTCCTCGGTCATGCCGATGCCGCCGTGCAGCTGGATGGCGCCGTGCGCCACGGTGCGCGCATGCCGGCCCACGCTGAGCTTGGCCCGGTGCAGGTCCAGCGTGGACTCCTCCGACTGCGGCCGGTCCGCGGCGACGGCCGCGGCGATCGCCATGCTGCGCGCCATCTCCAGCGCCACCAGCATCTCGGCGGCGCGGTGCCGCAGGGCCTGGTTCTGGCCGATCGCGCGGCCGAACTGCTGGCGTGTGTTGAGGTAGTCCAGCGCCTGCCGGTAGGCGGACTGCGCCGCGCCCACCATGTCGGCGCAGGTGGCGGCGATGCCGAGCGCGAGTACAGCTTGCACAGCCTGCAGGCCCGCCGCGCCGCGCTGCGGGTCCAGCGGGTCGGCCAGCGGCCGGGCCGGCGTGCCGGCCAGTTGCAGCGCGCCCGCGCACTGGTCGTCGACCAGCCGGAACGGGCGCAGCGCCAGGCCGGGCGCGCCGGCCTCCACGAGGAACAGTGCGCAGCCTGCGGCCTCATCGGGCGCACCGTCCAGGCGCGCGCTGACGATGAACTGGCCGGCCAGGCTGGCGCCCAGCACGTTGGCCTTGGCGCCGTCCAGGCACCAGCCGTCCGCCGTGCGGCGGGCCTGGGTCTGCACCCACAGTGCGGCGTGGCGGCCCGCGTCCTCGTCGTGGGCCCAGGCGATGCGGGTCTCGCCCGTGGCCAGGCCGGGCAACAGCGCGGCCTGCAGCGCGGCGTCCGCGCCCGCGCGCAGCGCCGCCGTGGCCAGCAGGCAGGGCAGCACGGGCTCCAGCGACAAGGCCTGGCCCAGGGCCTGCAGCACGGGCAGCAGCGCGACCGCGCCGCCACCGAAGCCGCCGTGCGCCTCGGGCACGGCCAGCGCGGTGATGCCGAGTTCGGCCAGCTGGCGCCAGCTGGCCGCGTCGTGCCCGGCCGCGCTGGCCGCGAACGCGCGGCGTGCCTCGAAACCATAGCGCTGCGCGAGCATGCGTTCCAGGCTGTCCCGCAGCGCGCGCTGCTCTTCGTTGAGTTCAAAGTTCATGGGGGGCGTCCTATCCGACGATGGCCTTGGCCAGGATGTCTTTCTGCACTTCGCTGGTGCCACCGTAGATGCTGGCGGCGCGCGAGTAGAAGTAGCGCGGCGTCAGCGGGCCGTGCGCGGTCTCGCCGTCCGCGCGGCGCTCCAGGCCGGACGGGCCGGCCAGCCGGGCCAGCAGCGCATTGACCTCCTGCTGCAGCTCCACGCCCTTGAGCTTGAGCACCGAGGCGAACACCGGCAGCGCCTCCTGCTCGCCCGGCGTCAGCAGGAAGCGGAAGTTGGTGAGCTCCAGCGCGCGCACCTCGGCGTCCAGCGCGGCCAGCTCGGCGCGCAGCTTGGGGTCCTCCAGCAGCGGCCGGCCGGCCTGGGTCGTGCGGGCCGCGATGGCGCGCGCATGGGCCAGGCGTTCGCGGCACAGGCCCACGTTGGCGATGCCGGTGCGCTCGTTGCCGAGCAGGAACTTGGCGCAGGCCCAGCCCTGGCCTTCCTGGCCCACCAGGTTCTCGGCCGGCACGCGCACCGCGTCGAAGAAGACCTCGTTGAGGTGGTGCTCGCCGTCGATCGACAGGATGGGCCGGATCGTGATGCCCGGCGACTTCAGGTCGATCAGCAGGAAGGAGATGCCGTCCTGCTTGCGCGCGCCGGCCTCGGTGCGCACCAGCGCGAAGACCCAGTCGGCCAGGTGGGCCGTGGTGGTCCAGATCTTCTGGCCGTTGACGATGTAGTGCGCGCCCGCGCCATCGCTCCTGCGTTCGGCCCGTGTGCGCAGCGAGGCCAGGTCCGAGCCCGAGCCCGGCTCGGAGAAGCCCTGGCAGAACCACAGGTCCAGGTTGGCCAGCTTGGGCAGGAAGTGCGCGCACTGGGCGGGCGTGCCGAACTGCATGAGCACCGGGCCCAGCATGGTGACGTTGAACACCTGGGGCAGCGGCGCCGGCGCGCGGTACAGCTCGTCCATGAGGATCAGCCGCTCCATCTGGCCGAGCTCGGCGCCGCCGTACTGGCGCGGCCAGTGCGGTGCGGCCCAGCCGCGCTCGTTCAGAATGCGCTGCCATGTCACGGTGTCCTGCTTGCGCGGCGGATGGCCGGCGCGCAGGCGTTCGCGGATGTCGGCCGGCAGGCGCTGCGCCACGAAGGCCCGCACTTCGTCGCGGAAGGCGCGCTGCGCCGGGGTCATTTCGAGATCCATGTGTCTCCCTTGGCTTGCAAATGTCGCCGAGAATGGCGAGCTTGGTTTATTATGGTTCAACCAATCATCGATCACAAGGGCCGGCATGCCGAGGGGTCGCGCAGGCGACCCGCGCCGGTGCCTCGGCTACCATAGCCACAGAGGTTCATCCAATGTCAGAGAAGCCAGCCGCCCGGAAGTCATCCAAAGCCGCCGCGGCCCCCACGCCAGCTGTGCGTGAAGAGCCGGGCCCCGTGTTCCAGCCCGTGCGCACGCGCCGGGCGTTCGAGGCCGTGTGCGACCAGATCCGCCAGCAGATCGCCCGGGGCGACCTGCACCCCGGCGACCGCCTGCCCGGCGAACGCGACCTGACCGAGCAGTTCGGCATCAGCCGCATCGCCGTGCGCGAGGCGCTGCGCAGCCTGGAGGCCGCCGGCGTGGTGCAGGCGCGCACCGGGCTGAACGGCGGCTTCTTCATCCACAGCGGCAACAACCCGACGGGCATCACCCAGACCGTGCAGGACATGGTCGCGCTGGGGCAGATCTCGATGGCCAACGTGACCGAGGCCCGCGTGGAGCTCATGGGCGTGGCGCTGCGCCTGGCCTGCGCGCGCGCCACCGAGGCCGAGCTCGACGCGATCGAGGCCGACATCGAGCACCACACGGCCCTGTTCCGCACGGGCGGCGGCTCGCGCAACTCCAAGTCGGTGATCGAGTTCTACCGGCTCATCGCGCGCGCCACGCACAACGAGGTGATCGTGCTCATGGTCGACGCGCTGTCGGAGATCATCCGCGTGCTGCTGGCCAACATCGCGCCGCAGCCGCGCAAGGACATCATGCAGGTGCGCCGCAAGGTGCTCACGCTGCTGCGCCAGCGCGATGCGCAGGGTGCCGTCGACGCCATGGCGCTGCACCTGCGCCGCGTCAACGACTACCTGGAAAGCGAGAGCACCAAGGCCAAGGCGAAGTCCACGCAGACGGCGTGAGTGCCCAGAGTGCCCAGGACGCACCACCACGGAATCCAACCATGCCATCCACGCCAGCCACCGACACCACCAGCGCCCAGGCGCCCTCTTCGCCCCGTTTCGAAGCCGTGCGCTCGGCCCGCGCCTTCGAAGAAATCGCCACGCAGATCCGCACCGAGCTGGCCGAGGGCCGGCTCAAGGTCGGCAACCGCCTGCCCGCCGAACGCGCGCTGGCGCTGCAGTTCGGCGTCTCGCGCAACACCTTGCGCGAGGCGCTGCGCTCGCTCGAGCACGCCGGCCTGCTGCTGCTGCGCAAGGGCGCCAGCGGCGGCGCCTTCATCAGCCAGGGCTCGGGCAACGCGCTCATGACGAGCATGATGGACCTGTTCCACATGGGCTCGGTGACGCCGGACCAGCTGACCGAGGCGCGCATCTGGATCGAGGGCGTGATCGTGCGCGAAGCCTGCCGGCGCGCGACGCCGCAGGACATAGCGACGCTGCGCCAGAACATCGAGGACGCGGCCCAGGCCACGGCGGACGGCGATTTCCAGCGCCGCGCCGAGCTGAACCTGGACTTCCACCGCATCCTGTCGCGCATGACGGGCAACCCGCTCATGGTGATCATCATGGACGGCATGCTCAAGGTGCTGAGCCAGTACATCCAGAGCCTGGGCGAGTACGAGAACAGCTTCGTGCTGCCCTCGCGCAAGCGCTTTCTCAAGCACATGCAGGACGGCGACGCCGCGGCCGCGGCCGACGAGATGGAGGCCAGCCTCAAGCGCCTGCAAAAGAGCTACCTCTCGCACATGGACACGGCCGCACCGGCGGCCGCGGGAGGCGCAGCCAAGGCGCCCAGGCCACGCAAGCCGCGCGTCAGCTCTCCAGCCAGGTGACGGCCGCGGCCGGGTCGGCCCGGCCCGTGCGAAAGCCGTTGGCCGGGTGCGCGCTGTCGGCATAGCCGAACGAGATGCCGCACACGACGCGGCGGTCCGGCGGCAGGCCCAGGCAGTCGCGCACGCGCTGCGGCCGCGCCGCCAGCGCGGCCTGCGCGATGGTGGCCACGCCCAGGCTGGTCGCGGCGAGCAGGAAGTTCGCCACATAGCCGCCGCAGTCGATGGCGCCGTAGGTCGACAAGGCCTCGTCCGCGGTCACGATCGCCACATGCGGCGCGCCGAACAGACGCAGGTTCTCGCGCGCCTGGCGCGCCGAGGCTTCGCGGTCGCCGCGCGCGACGCCGACCGCGTCGTACAGCGCGAGGCCGCAGGCGCGCCGGCGCTCCTGGTAGACGCCCTCGTAGGCGCGCGGCCAGGCGTAGTCCGGCCCCGGCTCGTCGGCCTGCGCGGGCGCCAGCATGGCCGCACGGAAGCGCTCGGTGGCCGCGCCGCGCGTGACCACCACCTGCCAGGGCTGGGCGTTGCACCAGGACGCAGCGCGCTGCGCCAGCGCCAGCATGCGCTCGATGACGGGCTGCGGCACGGGATCGGGCAGGAAGGCGCGGCAGCTGTGCCGCTGCGCGAGCAGCTGTTCGAGCTGGGCGTCGGGGATGGAGTCCTGGGGGTTCATGTGGATGGCCTCGGGTGGGGAATCTGTTGGCGTGCGTGCAGCGCAATGCGGTAGGCGCCGACCACGGCCGGCCCCAGCGTGGTGCCGGGGCCGGGGTAGGCGCCGCGCATGAGCGAGGCCGCGTCGTTGCCGCAAGCGTACAGGCCGGCGATCGGCTGGCCGTCGGCCGCGGCCAGCACGCGGCCATCGCGGTCGACGGCCAGGCCGGCGCTGGAGGCCGCATCGGCCGGCCAGACCTGCACGGCGTAGAACGGGGCCTGGGCGATGGGGCCCAGGCAGGGATTGGGGGCGTGGCCGGGGTCGCCGTTGAAGCGGTCGAACAGGTTGCCGCCCTTGCCGAACACGGGGTCGTGGCCGCTGCGCGCGGCCGCGTTGTGCTGCGCCACGGTGCTGGCCAGGCCTGCGGCGTCCACGCCCAGCTGCGCGGCCAGCGCGGCGATGGATGCGGCGCGCGCGAGGTAGCCGCCGGCAAGCCAGCGCCGGGCCGGCCGCCGCCCGGGTGGCACGGCGCCCAGGCCGTAGCGGCGCAGAAAGGCCGCGTCGCAGACCAGCCAGCACGGCACGGCCCCGGCCGCCAGCATGCCCTGCACGAAGTGGTGGTAGGAGGCGGCCTCGTCGACGAAGCGCCGGCCCTGCCGGTCCACCGCGACCAGGCCCGGCTTGGCGCGGTCCAGGAACAGGTGCGGGAACAAGGCATGGCCGCCGCCGCGCAGCGGCGCGCGCGAGACCGGCTGCCAGAAGAAGTCCACCGCATGGCGCTCGAGCTGCGCGCCGACCGCGCGCGCGGCCGTGATGCCGACGCCGGCCACGGGCGGCGCGGCCAGCGAGGCCGGCACCTGGTCCTGCGCCCCGAGTTCCGCGCGCAGCTGCGCATGGTGGCCCACGCCGCCGGTGGCCAGCACCACGCCCGCGCGGGCCTGCAGGCGCCGGACGCCCGTGGGCGTGTCGAAACGGGCGCCCGTGACGCGGCCCGCGTCGGCATCGAGCGCCTGCAGCCCCCAGCCGAAGCGCAGGTCCACGCCGGCCTCGCGCAGGCTCAGGAACAGGCGCGCCACGAGCGCATTGCCCATGACCAGCCGCGTGCCGCGCGCGTGGCGCAGGCGGTCGGCCGCATAGCGCAGCACCAGGCGCGCGGCGTGCGCGAAGCCGGACCAGCGGCGCCAGCGCTGCAGCAGGGCCTGGATGTCGGCCTTGCCGACCATCATGCCGCCCAGCAGCATGAAGTGCGGCAGCGGCGGGCGGATGCGCGCGAAGTCGCGGCCCAGCAGCCGGCCGTCGAAGGGCAAGGGCCCCACGGCCCGGCCGCTGACCGCGGCGCCGGGCAGCCCGGGCAGGTAGTCGGGGTGCGTGCCCGCGCTGGCGAAGCGCACGGCCGCCGAGTGCTGCTGCAGGTAGTCCAGCGCCTGCGCGCCGCTGTCCAGGAAGGCCCGGCGCAGGCCACGACCGTCGTCGGGGCCGATCAAGGCCTCGAGGTACTGCGCCGCGGCCTGGACGGTGTCGGTGCTGGCCGGCCCGCCCAGCCGGTTGCCCGGCACCCACAGCGTGCCGGCCGAGGTGGCGCTGGTGCCGCCGACCTGCGTGCTGCCCTCGCACAGGACCACACGCAGGCCCTGCAAGGCCGCCACGAGCGCCGCGGCCATGCCCGCGACGCCGGCGCCCACCACGACCAGATCGACCAGGTCGACCTGCTCTCCCTCACGGGTCTCACAGGTCCCGCCGCCCTGCCCGCTCACGCCAGCCGCCATTGCAGCAAGGCGTGGGGCGGGTCGGCCTGCGGATGGGATTCGTACACGCCCACGACCTCGGCGCCGATCTCCACGGCCTGCTGCGCGTCGCCGAGCAGGTTGCCGACCATGCGCACCTGGCCCGCGTGCGGCAGCTCGACCAGCACCACGAGGTAGGGGCCGTGGTCCTTGAGCGCGGCGTGCGCGGGATGCCAGACGCGCTCCCAGCTGTAGATGCGGCCGCGCGGCGCGACCTCGACCCAGTCCGGATCGAAGGCCAGGCAGGCATGGCAGATCCATTCGGGGCCGAACTGCCAGGTGCTGCAGTGGCGGCAGCGCTGCACCAGCAGGCGGCCTTCGCGCAGGCCGGCCCAGTACGGAGCGGAGACGCCATCGGGTTCCGGCACCGGGATCGGCAGGCCGGCGGGCAGGTAGCGGGTGTGGGGTGTCGCGTTCACAGCGTGGCCTCCGAGCCGAGGATCAGGTTGCTGACGGGCGCCACCATGGGCCCGCCGATCACGAGGGCCACGTCGCTGCGCGGCGCCTGGCTCGTGGAGCTGCGGCGCACCTGGCGCACGGCCTCCAGCACGAGCTCGAAGCCGTGCATGTAGCACTCCGCCAGGTTGCCGCCGCTGGTGTTCAGCGGCAGCCGGCCGTTCGGCGCGAGCAGGTTCTCGGGCACCAGGAAGTCGTTGGCCTCTTCGGGCGTGAAGAAGCCGTGCTCGATGAGCGCCATGAGCACGCCCCCCGTGAAGTTCTCGTAGCTCTGCACCACGCCCACATCGGCCGGCGTGACGCCGGCCATGGCGTAGAGGTCGGGCGCCAGCGTGGCGAAGTTGGCCGAGGCATAGGCCTCGGAGTTGTGCGGGTGCGCGGCGAAGCGCGGCCCCGAGCCGCTCGCCGCGCCGAGCAGGTAGGCGGGCTTGTGCGCGAAGTCGCGCGCCTGCTCGGCCGCCACGAGCACGATGGCCGCCGCGCCGTCGTTCTCCATGCAGCAGTCGAACAGGTGGAAGGGCTCGGCGATCCAGCGCGAGGCGTCGTAGCGCGCGGCGTCCAGCGGCTTGCCGTGCATGAGCGCGCGTGGGTTGGCCTGGGCATGGTGGTAGGAGGCCAGCGCGATGGCGCGCAGCGCCTCCTGCCCAATGCCGTGCTCGTGCATGAAGCGGCGCACGCGCATGGCAAAGCGCTGCGGCGGCGACAGCACGCCGTAGGGCATCAGGTAGGCCTTCTCACCCGAGACGGTGGCCAGCTTGCCGACCTGGCCGAAGCGGCCGTGCTGGCCCTGGGCCAGCGCGCGGAACACCACCACGCAATCGGCCTGGCCGGTGGCGATGGCGGCCGCACCGTTGGCCACGGCCGCGCAGCAGCCGCCGCCACCGCCGCCCCATTGCATGGTGGCCGAGCGCAGGCGCGGCAGGCCCAGGGCCGCGGCCAGGCGCGTGGCCTCGCTGCGGTCGTCGCTGTAGGAAGCGAAGCCATCGATGCGGCGCGGGTCCAGGCCGGCGTCGGCGCAGGCGGCCAGGATGGCCTTCAGCGCAAGCTTGAACTCGGCATCGGGCGAGGCGCCGTGCTTGTAGTAGGTGGTCTCGCCGATGCCGACCACGGCGACCTGGCCGCGCAGGCTGCGCGCACGGCTGGAACTGGGCGAACTGTGAGCGGTACTCATCCCGCCACCCCGGCCTTGCGGATCACCTGGCCCCAGTGCCTGGCCTCGGCGGCCATGCGCTGCTGCAGCTCGGCCGGCGTGCTGGCGCGCGCCTCGACGCGGCGCTCGGCGAACAGCTTGCGCACCTCGGGCCGCTCCACGGCCGCGGCCACGGCGGCATGCACGCGGGCCAGGATGTCCTGCGGCACGCCGCGTGGCGCCAGCACGCCGAACCAGGCCGTGCTCTCGAAGCCCGGCACCTCCTGCGCGATCGGCGGCAGGCCCGGCACCACCTCGGACGCCGCGGGCGTGGCCACGGCCAGGTAGCGCACCCGGCCCGAGGCCAGCATGGCCGCGCCGTCCAGCCCGGTCACGAAGGCGGCCTGCAGTTGCCCGCCCGCGAATGCGGTCAGCATGGGCGCGCCCCCGCTGTAGGGGATGTGCTGCATCTTGAGGCCGGCCAGGTCGTTGAAGTGTTCGCCGGTCAGGTGCGACAGCGAGCCGTTGCCCACCGAGCCGTAGTTGAGCCGCCCGCCCTCGCGCCGCGCATAGGCCAGGAAGTCCTGCAGCGTCGCGGCCGGGCTGTCCACGGGCACGGCCAGGATCATGGGCGTGAGCGCCACCGTGGAGACCGGCACGAGGTCGGCCACCGGGTCGTAGGGCAGCTTGCGCAGCAGGCCCGCGATGGCGTTCGGCCCGGTGTTGCCAAAGCCCAGCGTGTAGCCGTCGGGCTGCGCCTTGGCGGCATGGTCCATGCCGATGGTGCCACCGGCACCGGCGCGGTTGTCGATCACGATGGGCTGGCCCAGGGCCTGCGCGAGCGGCTGCTGGACCGCGCGCGCGAGCTGGTCGGTGGAGCCGCCGGCCGGGTACGGCACCACGATGCGGATCGGGCGTGCCGGCCAGGTCTGGGCCTGGCTGGCGCCGGCCCACAGGCCGAACGTGGTGGCGGCCGTTGCCGCCACGAAGCGGCGGCGGTTCAGAGTGGTCTGCTGCATGCTTGTCTCCTGCGGGTCCGCGTTCAGGGCCGGTAGCCGAAGCCCTGGCCCAGCCTGGCCTTCATGAAATCGGCGCCGATGCTCTTCCAGTCGCCGCCCTGCGCGACCGTGATGGAGATCGCACGCCACAGGAACTTGTCCGGCTCGCGCGCCGACGCGGGGGCCTGGTCCTCGGCCTGCAGCCGGCGCAGGCTGTCCAGCAGCAGCCGGCGCGTGCGCACGATGCCGGTGTCGCTGGTGCCCAGGTGCTCCTTGCTGCGGTCGTAGATCGGCGCGACGCCGGACTGGCACACCGCGTCCTGCACCCACAGGCCCGGGACCGCGGCGTTGTACTTGGCGCCCAGCGCGGGGTCGAACTGGTAGGCGTTGCCGCGGTTGAAGACGCTCCAGTAGTTGTGGTACGGCTGGCTGCAGGGCCGCTTCTCAAAAGAGTCTTCGGAGGCGTGGCCGGTCTGGCGGCCGGCGTGCCCGGCCTTGAACAGCTGGCGCGTCTTCTCGTAGAAGGGTTCGCTGGGGTGGTAGGAGAACATCAGGCACAGCGCATGCTCGTCGTCGATCGGCACCCAGGCGTGGCCGCTCAGTTCGGGGAACTGGCTCTGCGGCGGCACCAGGGTCCAGAACGGCATCAGGAATTGGTTCACGCGGATGTAGTCGCCCTCGTCCGTCTTGCGGCGCGAGGCCACGCTGACGCCGGCGTCGTGCACGGCGCACTCGAAGCTCGGCGCGAGGTCCTGGGCCTGCTTCCACTGGTTGATCACGCCGCTGTTGTCGGCGCGGCCGTGCAGGATGGCGGCGTGGGCCGAGTCGATCTCGCCCTCCAGCGCCTGCAGCCAGTTGCACTCCTGCACGCGCATGGACAGCGCGACCTGGTTCTCGGGCACCATGTTCCATTCCATGGAGGGCAGCTCGGGCAGCTGCGCGGGGTCGCCCATGTAGGCCCACAGCACGCCGTTGCGCTCGCGCACGGGGTAGGACTTGATGCGCGTGGCCGCCGGCATGCGCGAGTTCGCGGGCTCGGCCGGCATCTCCAGGCAGCGCCCGTCCACGCCGAACTTCCAGCCGTGGTAGATGCAGCGCAGGCCGCCCTCCTCGTTGCGGCCGAACACCAGCGGCGCGCCGCGGTGGGGGCAGGCGTGGTCGACCAGGCCGACCTGGCCCGCGCCGTCACGGAAGGCCACCAGGTCCTCGCCCAGGAGCCGCACGCGGTAGGGCTGGCCGTCGGCCGGCACGTCTTTGGCGAGCAGGAACGGCAGCCAGTACAGCCGCATCAGCCGGCCCATCTCCGTGCCAGGACCGACCCGGACCAGGCGCTCGTTGTCATCGTGCGTCAGCATCTCGTCTTCCTTTTTTCAGTTAATTGGTAGTACCATTGATGCATCATATCCAGAAAAGCATGGGCGTCAACCGCTCCTGCGCTGCCATCGCATGAACGACTACCCGCTGCAGATCCGACAGATCCGCCTGGAGGCGCAGGACATCGCCTCCTTCGAACTCGCGACGCTGGACGGCAGCGCGCTGCCGCCCGCCCCGCCCGGCGGCCACCTGGACATCCAGATCCCGGGCGGCCCCCGGCGCAGCTACTCGCTGCTGGGCCCCGACTTGGTGGCCGACCACTACCGCATTGCGGTCAAGCGCGAGGCCGACAGCCGCGGCGGCTCCGCCTGGCTGCACGAGCGCAGCCGCGTCGGCCAGGTGCTGCAGGTCAGCGGCCCGCACGACGACTTCCCGCTCGTGGAGCAGGCGCCGCACACCGTGCTGATCGCGGGCGGCATCGGCATCACGGCCGTGCTGCCGATGGCGCACAGGCTGGCCGCGCTGCAACGCCCCTGGACCCTGCACTACGCGACGCGCGATGCGCGCAGCACGGCCTTCGATGCGCCGCTGCGCGCGCTCGAAGAAGGCCCGCTTGCCAGCGTGGCGCGCTACCGCACGCGCGCAGGCGGTGCGCGCATGGACCTGGAGGCCATCGTGCGCGCCGCGCCGCCGGGCAGCCACTTCTATTGCTGCGGGCCGGCCTCCATGGTCGAGGCCTACCTGGTGGCCACGCGCGACTGCGCGCCCGCGCAGGTGCACCTGGAGCGCTTCGCGAGCAGCCAGCAGGCGGCCGTGGACGGCGGCTACGCGCTGGTGCTGGCGCGCTCGGGCCGCGAACTGGCCGTGGTGCCCGGGCGCAGCATGCTGGACACGCTGCTCGACGCCGGCATCGACATCTCCTACGCCTGCACGCAGGGCATCTGCGGCACCTGCCGCCTGGGCGTGCTGGACGGCGAGCCCGACCACCGCGACGAATGCCTGAGCGAGGCCGAGCGCGAGAGCCGGCGCTGCGTCATCGCCTGCTGCTCGGGCGCGCGCACGCCGACGCTGACGCTCGACCTCTAGCCCTCCACCCCTTTTTCACCACCACCGGGATCCCCATGACAGACTCCTACCAACGCCAGCCCCGCGGCATGTATTTCGAAGACTTCGAGATCGGCCAGTCCATCGTCACCTCGCGCCGCACGGTCACGCTGACCGACATCGTGAACTTCGCCTGCCTGTCGGGCGACCACAACGCACCGCATGTGGACCACGAGTTCTGCAAGACCCAGCCCTACGGCGAGCCGATCGCGCACGGCCCGCTGGTGCTCGCGATCGCGGGCGGGCTGCAGTGCCTGACCGGCATCAACGACGGCACCATCATCGCGATGACGGGGCTGGACAACTGGCGCATGCACCTGCCCGTGAAGGCCGGCGACACCATCCATGCCGTGATCACGCCGGCCTCCAAGAAGCTGACCAGCAGCGGCAAGCAGGGCATCGTGGCCTGCGAGCGGCTGGTCAAGAACCAGCGCGGCGAGACCGTGCACTCGATGGTGATCTCCAACATGTACAAGTGCCGGAGCGCGGCGGCATGAGCGAGCGCCATGCCTGGGGCAGCGTGCTGCTGGAGTGCACGGGCGCCGTCGCTGTCGTGACGCTGAACCGGCCCGAGCGGCGCAATGCGCTGGGCGGCACGCTGCGCGAAGACCTGGTCGCGGCGATGGAGCGCGCGGGCCGCGACGAGCGCGTGCGCGCCATCGTGCTGACCGGCGCGGGCAGCTGCTTTTGCGCGGGCGGCGACCTGCGCATGCTGTTGGATGGCGTCCAGGCGCCGGGCGGCCGGCCGCTGCGCGACAAGCTGGAGCCGCAGCGCGATGCCACCCTGCTCTCGGTCTACGAGGCCGCCAAGCCCGTGATCGCGGCCGTCAACGGCCCGGCCTTCGGCGCTGGCATGAACCTCGCGCTGGCGGCCGACATCCGCATCGCCTCGCAGACCGCGCGCTTTTGCCAGTCGCATGTGCTGCGCGGGCTGATGCCCGACTACGCCGGCACCTACCTGCTGCCGCGCATCGTGGGCCATGCCAAGGCCTGCGAGCTGGCCTACACGGGCGCCATCGTCGACGCCGAGGAGGCCTTGGCGCTGCGCATGGTCAACGCCGTGGTGGCGCCGGACGCACTGCTGCCCCGGGCACTCGCGATGGCCAGCGCGATCGCGCGCAACGCGCCGCTGCCCGTACGGTTGGCCAAGCGCGCGCTGCAGCAAAGCCACCAGGGCGGCATCCGCGAGGCGCTGGACCGCGAGACCGCGGCACAGAACGTCTGCTTCGACACCGAGGACGGCCGCGAAGGCCTGCGCGCATTCCTCGAAAAGCGCGACCCGGTCTTCAGCGGCCGATGAGGCCATGCGCCGACGCGACGCGTCGGCGCACAGCATCTCAGTTCTCCACGGCGCTGCGCACGAAACCGGCTCGCCAGCGCGGTTCGCGTGGCCGCGGAGCAGGCCATGCCAACAGACGCCGCGCCACGGGCTTCGCCCGGGCGCTGGCGGCGCCCCCTTGAGGGGGGCTTCTACACGCCCTTCGAAGTCCAAACGGGGTGGTTGATCTCAGACCAGGTCCATCTGCTTGGCCAGGATGTTGCGCTGGATCTCGTTGGTGCCGCCGCCGATCGGGCCCACGCGCGAGTCGCGGAAGAACATCTGCATGTCGTACTCCATGGAGTAGCCCGCGCCGGCCATGATCTGCATGCCGATGTCGGCGCACTTGAAGTTGTTGTCGGTCGCGACGACCTTGGCGATCGAGGCCTCGGTGACGGCCGGGCCACCCGCGTCCAGCACGTCGGCCAGGCGGTAGACGACCTGGCGCGCGGTCTCCGACAGGATCAGCATGTCGGCCAGCTTGTGCTGGATGACCTGGAAGTTGGAGATGGGCTGGCCGAACTGGACGCGCTCCTTGGCGTAGTCGCGCGCGTACTCGGTGATCTTGAAGCAGTGGCCGGCCGAGATCGCGGCCAGCCCCAGGCGCTCCAGCGCCAGGCAGCTCATGATGTTCTTCCAGGCCTTGCCCTCGCCGCCGAACAGGTTGCTGGCCGGCACGCGCACATTGTCGAAGAAGACCTCGTTGGCATGCGAGGTGCGCCGGCCCAGCATCTGCAGCGGGCGCACGGTCACACCGGGCGCCTTGGCGTCGACCAGCAGCGTACTGATGCCCTGGTGCCGGCTGGCGCCGTCGCGGTCGGTGCGCGTGATGACCACGAAGTGGTCGGCCACGTGGCCGCAGGTGATCCAGACCTTGTTGCCGTTCAGCACGTACTCGTCGCCCTCGCGCTGCGCGAAGGTCTTGAGGCCGGCGACGTCCGAGCCCGTGCCCGGCTCGGACATGCACAGCGCGAGCTTGGCCTTGCCCGCGATGATGCGCGGCACCAGATCCCGCTTCATCTCGGGCGTGCCGAACTTGGCGATGTGCATGCCGGCGTAGACGGCCGAGGTCGTGATGGCCTGGGCGATGCCGGTGTAGTAGTAGCCCATGGTCTCCAGCAGCACCGTGATGTCGCGGTAGGAGCCGCCCGTGCCGCCCAGCTCCTCGGGATAGAACAGGCCGATGTAGCCCGCGTCGGCCAGCGCCTCGTAGGCCTGCAGCGGGAACTCGCGCGCCTCGTCCATCTTGCGCACGTTCTCCCATGGCAGGTGGCGCGAGAGCAGGTCCAGCACGCCTTCGCGCATCATCTTCTGGTCTTCGGTCAGGCCGGTGGTGTTGATCAATGACATCTTGCTTCTCTCCTGTGGATGGTGTGGTGGGGTGGCGCCGTGGGGCGCCGTGATATGCCGGGAAGGTTCAGGGCCGTCTCAGTCTCGAATGCGCGCCGCGAACAGCGGCCCGTCCTGGTACTGGAGCACCACCATGTCGACCGCGGCGCCGATGCGCAGCGGCTGGTCCGGTTCCGCGACGAGCCGGCAGGCGATGCGCAGGCCGTCCTCCAGGTCGACGATTCCGCATGCATAGGGCGCCTCGTGTGCGAAAACGGCCGGTGCCGCGTGCACGCGCGTCCATGCATAGATCTGGCCGCGCGGCTGCAGGTCCGTCCATTCCATGCCCGTGGACCAGCAGTGCGGGCACACCGGCTTGGGCGGAAAGGTGGCGCGCGTGCAGGACGTGCAGCGCACCGTGCGCCAGTGCCCCTGCGCGAGCGCGTTCCAGAATGGCGCGGTGAAGGCCGACACGCGCGGCGGATAGGCCCGCGCAGCGGCAACGGGCAGCAGGGGGAGCGTCATCGCTGGGCCTCCAGCACATGGATCAGGGCGGCGTTGTAGTTGCCGAGTTCGCCGGAGGCCAGGCCCAGGCGGGCGCCCTGCACCTGCCGTTCGCCGGCGCGTCCGCGCAGCTGGTCGGCCAGCTCCACGTAGTTGTAGAGCGAGGTGACATAGGCCGGATGCCCGCGCGAGGTCAGACCGCCCGAGGTGGAGACCGGGATGCGGCCGCCCAGCCGCGTCTCGCCGGCCTCGGCGGCCCGTGCGCCCTGCCCGCGCGGCACGAGGCCGATGGCTTCGCTGACCAGGATCTCCACGATGGTGCACGGCGCGTACAGCTCGGCCACGTCGATGTCTGCGGGGCCCACGCCGGCCTCGCGGTAGGCGGTCTCGGCCGCCTGGCGCGCGGCATCGAACGCGATCATGTCGTTGGGCACGTCGCTGATCTGGTGCGAGCCGTCGTGGCAGAAGCCGCGTCCGCGCACCAGCACGTAGGGCCGGCCCAGCGTGCGCGCGACCTCCTCGCTGGCCAGCACCAGGCAGGCCGCGCCATCGCTGCGCCCGGGCACGTCGTACAGGCCCAGCGGCTCGACGATGGGGCGCTGGGCCAGCACCTCGTCCAGCGTGATCGGCTTGCGGAACTGCGCGAGCGGGTTCAGGGCGGCGTGCGCGCGGTTCTTGACCGCCACGGCGCCCAGCTGCGCGCGCGTGGCGCCATGCTCGTGCATGTAGCGCATCGCATCCATGGCATACCAGGCGATCGGCGTGAAGCCGGCCGAGGTGTGGAAGTCCACGTCCCCGGTGGTGCGCATGCTGCTCATCATGTGCTCGGCCGCGGACACCGCACTTTCCATGTTGATGCCCAGCGCCAGCGCCACCTCGGCGCGGCCCAGCAGGATGTCGTTGCAGGCCTGGTCGAAGGCCAGCGCGGCGGTCATGCCGTTGCCCATGACCTCCATCACCGTGCCGCGGCAGGCCAGGCGCAGCTGGCCCATCAGAAAGGTGTGGAAGTACTTCTGGCGCGTGTAGGGGCGCGGCAGCGTGAAGACCAGGCTCTGGATGTCGCGCTTGTCGACGCCGGCGTCCTCGACCGCCTGCACCACGAGCCGACCCAGGATCTCGTGCTCCAGCGTCTGCAAGTCCGCGTCGTCGGCCGTCTGGTGCCGGCCGACCGGGATCGCGCTGGCACCGACGATGGCAACCCTGCGGCCCATCACGCCACGCCCTTCAGACCGTGGCCCGCGTCGGCGGCGCCGAACGCACCGCCGGCGCGCAGGGCGGCGATGCGCGCCGCGTCCAGCTGCAGGGTCTCGCGCAGCACCTGCTCGGTGTCCGCGCCCACCGCGGGGGCGGCCTTGGACGGGAGCGCCGGCGTGCGCGACAGGCGCAGCGGCGTCGCGATGTTGGGAATCCAGCCCTTGACCGGGTGCGGGATGCGCGTGACCAGGCCACGTGCGCGCGCCTCGTCGCTGGCCAGCGCCTGCGCCAGCGTACGCACGGGGCCGCTGGGCACGCCGGCCGCGCGCAGGCGCGGCTGCCAATGGCTCCAGGGCTGCTGCGCAAAGGCCTCGTTCATGAGGCCGAACAGCAGTTCGCGCTGCTCCAGCCGCCCGTTGCGCTTGGACAGCACGGGGTCGTGTGCGATGTCGGGCCGCTCCAGCACCTGCGCGAACAGCCGCACGAAGATGCCGTCGTTGCCGCAGTTCACGTAGAACGGCATGTCCTGGCACTGGAAGACGCCCGACGGGCAGGTGTCGGGGCTGGTGTTGCCGTTGCGCTGGGGCTCGTAGCCGGTGGTCAGGTGCTGCATGGCGCCGAAACCCGTCATCAGGATCGCGGTGTCGAACAGCGCGACTTCGAGGAACTGCCCCTGCCCGTCCTTGTGGCGCGCCAGCAGCGCCAGCAGGATCGCGTTGGTGGCCATCATCGCGGTGGAGATGTCCATGACGGCCGCGCCGCTGCGCACGCCCTGGCGGTCGGCGTAGCCGTTCATCGAGATGAAGCCGCTCTCGGCCTGCGCGATCGGATCGAAGCCGAGCCGGTCCGCGTAGGGCCCGCTGCGGCCGTAGGCGGACACCGAGCAGTAGATGAGCCTGGGATTGAGCGCGCGACAGGTGTCGTAGTCCAGCCCGAAGCGCTCCATCACGCCGGTGGAGAAGTTCTCGACCAGCACATCGGCCGAGGCGATCAGGGCCTTGGCGACCTCCAGGCCGGCCGGCGTCTTCATGTCCAGGCCGATGCTGCGCTTGTTGCGGTTGGTCCACAGGTAGGGCGCGCCCTGGGCCGGCAGCTCCGGATCGGCCGGCGGGTAGTAGCGGAAGTCGTCGCCCTTGACCGGCGCCTCGATCTTGATCACGTCGGCACCGAAGTCGGCCAGCGTCATGGTCGCCAGCGGGCCGGCCACGAAGTGGGTGAAGTCGACGACACGGATGCCGTCCAGCGCGCGCGGCGCGGCACCGCCGGCATCCTGCCGGGGCAGCTCATTGATTCGGACCTGGTCAAACACGGTCATCCCTTCCTGGTTGAAGGAATGCAGTCTATCTCAATGGTCGGACCAATACAAGGAAGATCCAATGAACCGAATGAAGGGCCTCGCGGCCCGCGGGCGGCTCAGACCGCGCGCGTGAGCCCGCCGTCGACGCGCAGGTTCTGGCCCGTGATGTAGGCCGCGCCCTCGGATGCGAGGAAGGCCACGGTCGCGGCGATCTCCTCGCTCGTGCCGTAGCGCTGCAGCGGCACGCTCTGGCGCCGCTCCTCGGCCTGCGGCAGGCTGTCGATCCAGCCCGGCAGCACATTGTTGATGCGGATGTTGTCGGCTGCATAGGTGTCGGCGAAGATCTTCGTATAGGCGGCAAGCCCGGCGCGGAACACGGCCGAGGTCGGGAACATCGACGAGGGCTCGAAGGCCCACGCCGTGGAGATGTTGACGATCGACCCGGACTTCTGCGCCTTCATGATCGGCGCGACCAGCCGCACGGGCCTGATGACGTTCAGCAGATAGACGTCCATGCCCTTGTGCCAGTCCTCGTCCGTGATGGCGGTGATCTCGGCGCGCGGGCCGTGGCCGGCGCTGTTGACCAGCACGTCGATGCGGCCGAAGCGCGCCATCGTCTCGTCGACCAGGCGCTTCAGGTCGTCATTCGACTGGTTCGAGCCGGTGACGCCGAAGCCGCCGAGCTCCTTGGCCAGCGCCTCGCCCTTGCCGGAGGAGGACAGGATCGCGACCTTGAACCCGTCCTGCGCCAGCCGCTTCGCCGCCGCTGCGCCCATGCCGCTGCCTCCGGCGGTAACGATCGCGACTTTTTCTCCTGCCATCTGGAAACTCCATCTTTCTGCCGAAAGCATGCAGCCGCTGCCGGCAGCACTGCTCGTTCT
>DATKFT010000758.1:0-1851 GCA_035544335.1 Pseudorhodoferax sp. | reverse complement strand
AGCCTTGGCCGCCTGCGAGGCCAGCGCCATCACGCTTTTGTCGGGTACGCGCCCCACCTCTGATCGGCCCGCGCCAACGATGGCGGTTCGCCCCCGGACGCTGCGCTGACGGGCTGATGCGCTGGGCGGAAAGGTTGACATATGCAAGATCCCTTGAAATATCTACGGACGAATTTGAATCTACCTAGCGTTCGTTCGTCAAGAAATGTACTTCAGGTCCGGTTTCGCGCCCAGGTCTTCGTCTCGGCCATGGCCGCCTCCAGCTACGTGTTCGCCTGCGCCACCGCGGCGCAGCGCCTGGACGACTGGATCGAAGGCATGGTGCGTGCGCTGCACTTCTACGGCGGCGTGCCCCAGTTGATCGTGCCCGACAACGCCAGCGCCGTCATCGCCACGCCCGACCGCTACGAGCCGCGCGCCAACCAGACGGTGCTGGACTTCGCCCGCCACTACGGCTGCTCGGTGCTGCCGGCGCGCCCGCGTTCGCCAAAAGACAAAGCCAGCGCAGAAAGCTCGGTGCAAGTCATCACCCGCTGGGTGCTGGCACGGCTGCGCCACGAACGCTTCGATACCGTGGCCCAGGTGGATGCGGCCATTGCCGCGCTGCTGCCCAGCGTGAACGAGCGGGCGTTCCAGAAGCTGCCTGGCAGCCGCGCCAGCGTGTTCGCCGAGATCGACGCGCCGGCCTTGATGCCCCTGCCCGGCGCGCGCTACGAGCTGGCGCGCTTCAAGACGGTCAAGGTCCACATCGACTACCACGTGGAGATCGAGGGCCACCGCTACAGCGTGCCGCACGCGCTGGTGGGCCAGGAGCTGAGCGCGCGGCTGACGCGCCGCGGCGTGGAGCTGCTGCTGCGCGGCCAGCGCGTGGCCGCACACGCCAAGGCAGAGCGCAAGGGCGGCTACACCACGATTGAGGCGCACATGCCGGCGGCGCACCGCGCGCACCTGCAATGGACGCCGCAGCGGCTCATCGAGTGGGGCCAGCGCATCGGCATGGCCTGCGGGGAATTCATCACCCGGCTGCTTGAGACCTACAAGCACCCCGAGCACGGCTACCGCTCCTGCCTGGGGCTGCTGAGCCTGGAGCGCCGCTACGGCCAGGCGCGTCTGGAGGCGGCCTGCGAGCGTGCGCTGGGCCTGGGCGCGCTGCGCTACCGCTACGTGCGCGACGTGCTGGTCAACAACCTGGACCTGGTGGCGCAGGACGCCGCCATCGAGTGGAGCAGCCCCGTGCACGCCAACCTGCGCGGGCCGGGCTACTACCAGTGAGCAGTGCCGCCATGACCCGCAAGAACACGCCGGTTCGCACGCCGGTTCAGACCCTGGCCCCGACGGCCATCCACACCCCCCGCACCAGCCCTGCACAAGACCTGAACACCATTGCCATGCTCAACCACACCACCATCGCCCAGCTGCGCGCCCTGAAGCTCAACGGCTTCGCCGACGCCTTGCAACAGCAGCACGAACAGGCCGATGGCCTGGCCCTGTCCTTCGACGAGCGGCTGGCCCTCTTGGTCGAGCGTGAGGTGCACGCCAGGAACGACCGCAAGCACGCGCGGCTGCTGCAGCGCGCCGCCCTGAAGTACCCCGGCGCCAGCATCGAGGACGCCAGCTTCGAGAGCGTGCGCGGCATCGACAGGTCGGCCCTGGTGGGCCTGGCACTGTCCACCTGGATCGAGCGCGGCGAGACGGTCACGCTGGCCGGCGCCACCGAACACGCGACATGATGCTCACCTCACCACGTTATTGAAACATAAGGGAAATCTGCCGCGGGTCTGCTGATAGCGCACTCGCGCCAGGGGCGGCAACGGCTGCGCAGACTGCAGGGCGTGCGATATCGCTGGCCTG
>DATKFT010000757.1:0-3343 GCA_035544335.1 Pseudorhodoferax sp. | reverse complement strand
TCGGACGTGTCGGCCGCGCGCGTGTGGCCCACGGTATCGCGGTGGTCCGCCGGGTTCAGCACCTGCTGCCATGGCGTGCCGGCCTGCGGCGGGGCCTGGGCCAGCATGGGCTCTGCCGTCCAGGCGGCCTCGCCTTGCCGGGCCAGCAAAGCCTCCAGGCTGCGCAGCTGCTGCTCGTTCGACAGGTCGATCCCCTGGGAATTGCGCCGGGCAGCGCCGTACAGCGCCAAGGGGTGCGCGATGGACGGGTGCGGCAGCCCCACGACGCCCTCCTCGCTGCCCATGCGCTCGACCGCCGCCACGGGGTCTTCGACCAGCGATGCGAGCGAGATGCTGGGGTCTGCGATGCGGTTCACGAAGGAGGTGTTCGCGCCGTTCTCGAGCAGCCGGCGCACGAGGTAGGCCAGCAGCGTCTCGTGCGTGCCCACGGGTGCGTAGATGCGGCAGGGCCGACCCAGCCTGCCGTCCTCGGCGCGGCCGACCACCTGCTCGTACAGGGGTTCGCCCATGCCGTGCAGGCACTGGAACTCGTACTGGCCGGGCTGGTAGCTGGCGGGATCGGCCAGCGTGTAGATCGCGGCCATGGTGTGCGCGTTGTGCGTCGCGAACTGCGGATACACCTCGGCCGGCGCGGCCAGCAGCTTGCGCGCGCAGGCCAGGTAGGACACGTCGGTGTAGACCTTGCGCGTGTAGACCGGAAAGCCCTCCTGGCCGTCCGCCTGGGCGCGCTTGACTTCGCTGTCCCAGTAGGCGCCCTTCACGAGCCGCACCATCAGGCGGTGCCGGCTGCGCCGCGCGAGGTCGACGACATGGTCGATGACGGCGGGGCAGCGCTTCTGGTAGGCCTGGATCACGAAGCCGATGCCGTTCCAGCCCGCCAGGGCCGGCTCGAAGCACAGCTTGTCCAGCAGGTCCAGCGACAGTTCGAGCCGGTCGGCTTCTTCCGCATCGATGTTCAGGCCGATGTCGTAGCGCCGGGCCAGCACGGTCAGGCTGCGGACCACGGGATAGAGCTCGTCGACCACGCGGCCGTACTGCGCGCGGCTGTAGCGCGGGTGCAGCGCCGACAGCTTGATCGAGATGCCCGGCCCTTCGTACACGCCGCGGCCGTTCGACGCCTTGCCGATGGCGTGGATCGCGTCTTCGTAGGATTGCCGGTAGCGGTCGGCGTCCTCGGAGCTCATCGCGGCCTCGCCCAGCATGTCGTAGGAATAGCGAAAGCCGCGCGGCTCCAGCGTGCGCGCATGCACCAGCGCCGCCTTGATGGTCTCGCCCGTCACGAACTGCTCGCCCATCATCCGCATCGCCATGTCCACGCCCTTGCGGATCATCGGCTCGCCGCCCTTGGCGATGAGGCGGGTCAGCAGCGCCGACAGCGAGGACTCGCTGTGCGTGGCCACGAGCTTGCCGGTCAGCAGCAGGCCCCAGGTCGCGGCATTGACGAACAGCGAGGGGCTGCGGCCGGTGTGCTCCTGCCACTGGCCGTCGGCGATCTTGTCGCGGATCAGCGCGTCGCGTGTGGCCAGGTCCGGGATGCGCAGCAGCGCCTCGGCCAGGCACATCAGCGCAACCCCCTCCTGCGACGACAGCGCGTACTCCTGCAGCAGGCCCTGGACCAGGCCGGCGCGGCCCGAGGCGCTCTTGCGCTCGCGCAGCTGCTGGGCGATCTTCAGCGCCAGCCGGTGGGCGGCCTCGCCCGCTTCTGCGTCCATCCTGGCCTCGCCGAGCAGGTGCTGCACGGCCTCGGTCTCCGGCATCCGGTAGGCGGCGGTGATGCGCTCGCGCAGCGGCGAAGGCGCTGGCGGTCCGCCGGCGAGGCCGCTGAACGGGTTGGCAGGGCCGGCGGGAGGGGCGGAGTCCATGGAGGCGAGCATGCGTAATCGGAGGAATCCGCATGGTGCACCTTATCATTCCGAATATTTATTCGAAGATGGACTGAAGTGGCGAACAATTCGCTAGATCTGGACAAGTTGGGGCTGGACCGGCTCGACGTGCGCATCCTCGCGAAACTGCAGCAGGACGGGCGGATCGCGAACCTCAAGCTGGCCGACGCGGTCGGCCTGTCGCCGACCGCAGTGCTCGCGCGCGTGCAGCGCCTGACACGCGAGGGCTACATCCTGGGCTACGAGGCACGCCTCAATCCCCTGCAACTGGGCGCCGGCATGCTGGTGTTCGTCGAGGTCCTGCTGGACCGGACCACGCCCAATGTGTTCGAGGCGTTCAAGGCTGCCGTCCAGGTACGGCCCGAAATCATGGAATGCCACATGGTGGCCGGCGGCTTCGACTACCTGCTCAAAACGCGCAGCGCGGACATGAACGACTACCGCCATTTCGCAGGCACCGTGCTCTGGCAGCTGCCCGGCGTGCGGGAAACCCGCACCTACGCCGTCATGGAAGAGGTGAAGAACTCGACCCATCTGGTGCTGCCGGGCCAATGAAGCGCAGAGGCCTCGCAGCGGCCCGCGCCGATTTTGGATCCTACTTTGGATTCTTTCGTAGAATCCGCGCTCCACATTGAAGAACTCTTCGAGGAAGTGCCATGGGTGCTCTTGTGCCAGCAGGCGAGCAGGTCCTGTCCGCCGACGCCGTCACCGAGGCATTGCGCGACCTGATCCTGTGCGGCGAACTGGGCATCGGGGTGCAGCTCAAGCAGCAGGCGCTGGCCGAGCGCTTCGGCGTCAGCCGGATTCCGGTTCGCGAAGCGCTCAAGCGGCTCGAGGCCGAGGGGCTCATCGAGCACAGGCCCCACCAGGGCTCCACGGTCGCAGGCCGCTCGGTGCAGGAGCTCGTGGAGGCGCTGGACATCCGCATCGGCCTGGAAACCCGGGCGCTCAAGCTGGCGATCCCCCTGATGTCGCCGTCGGACGTCCAGGCGGCGCAGGACATCATGGCGCGCTACGAAGGCAGTGAATCGCCGCAGGAATGGGCGGACCTGAACCTGGAGTTCCACATGGCGCTGTACCGCCCCTGCGGCCGCGCCCGGCTGCTCAAGATGATCGAGGAAAGCGTGCGTGGCATCGGCCGCCACATGCGCGCCATGCAGTCGTACAAGGTGGGCCGCAAGGCGCCCCAGACCGAGCACAAGCTGATCCTCGACGCCTGCGTGCGCAAGGACGTCGCGCAGGCGGTGGACCTGCTCGAGCAGCACATCGAACACACGCAGCTGGCGCTGCAAAGCTAGTCCGCCCGGCCAGTGCAGCAGGCGCGGACCCGCTGCACCACAGGCCTGCAGACCGGTCCCTAGAACTTGTACCGCGCGCTGAGCTGCGCATTGCGTGGCGCACCGTGCATGCCCGAGTACCACCATCCCGACATGGCGGCGATGTACTTGCGGTCGAACAGG
>DATKFT010000756.1:0-9427 GCA_035544335.1 Pseudorhodoferax sp. | reverse complement strand
ACGATGCCAGCGCCGGCATTCCGCGCCGCATCAACAACCTGTGCGACCGCTTGCTGCTGCTGGGCTTCCTGGCGGAAAAACACAGCTTCACGGTCGACGACGCCAATGCAGTGATCCACGAGATCCACGAGGAGTCCGGCGGCCCGGCGCTCCAGGGAGCGGCGGCGGCGCCCAGGACGGGCACGGAACGTTTCGATCCCGGGCTGTACACCGAGCACAGCCTGGCCTTCGATCCCGCCGTGGTCGAGGGCCTGGCCGGGCAGGCGACGCACCTGGAGGACGAGCAGTACGGTGACCGGCTGCAGCGCCTGGAGCGCAGCATGCTGCGTCTGGAGCGCATCAATCTCGAACTGTTGTCCATGTTGAAAAAGCTTCTTGGCGCCGTCAAAAGGCCGGTGGAGGACCCCGCACCATGAGTCTTGACGCTGCCACCTCGGCCGCACGCCCCATCCTGTGCGTGGTCGGCGCGCGCCCCAATTTCATGAAGATGGCGCCCATCCTGCGCGCCCTGGCTGCACATGTGCCGCCCATGCCCGTGCTGCTGGTGCACACCGGCCAGCACTACGACAAGGACATGAACGACCGCCTGTTCGAAGACCTGGCATTGCCGCGTCCGGACATCAACCTGGAGGTCGGTTCCGCTTCGCACGCCGTGCAGACCGCGGACGTCATGCGCCGCTTCGAAGCGGTCCTGGACCAGCATCCCGCGCGCGCCGTCGTCGTGGTCGGGGATGTCAACTCCACACTGGCCTGCACGCTGGTGGCCGTCAAGAAGGATGTGCCCGTCGTGCACGTCGAGGCCGGCCTGCGCAGCTACGACCGCCGCATGCCCGAGGAAATCAACCGGGTGCTGACCGACCAGGTCGCCGACCGGCTGTACACCACGGAGCGCAGCGCGCTGGCCAACCTGCAGCGCGAGGGTGTCGCAGCCGAGCGGGTGGTGTTCGCCGGCAATGTCATGATCGACTCGCTGCTCCACAACCGCCGCCATGCCCGCGCAGCACAGGAGACGCTGCGCGCGGGCGGCCTGGCGCCTGCACTGCAGGCGCCATTTGCGCGCTATGGCCTGGTCACCTTGCACCGTCCGTCCAATGTGGACACCGCCAGCGCCTTGGGCGACCTGCTGGCGACCCTGCGGGAAGTCGCACAGCGCCTGCCGCTGGTCTTCGCGCTGCATCCGCGCACACGGGCCAACATCGAGCGCTTCGGACTCACCGGTGCGCTGGATCCGCAGCGCATGCTGCTGCTGCCGCCGCAGGGCTATCTGGAAATGCTGGGTCTGATGGCCCAGGCCACCGTCGTGCTGACCGACTCGGGCGGTCTGCAGGAGGAAACCACGGCGCTGGGCGTGCCCTGCCTGACCCTGCGTGAGAACACCGAACGCCCCATCACGGTGGAGCAGGGCACGAACACGCTCGTGGGTCGTGACCGCGCGGCCATCTTGCAGGGCGTGGACGATGCGCTCGCTGGCCGTGGCAAGCAGGGCCGCGTGCCCGAACTCTGGGACGGCGGCGCGGCCGAGCGCATCGCCGACGATCTGTGGCAATGGCTGGCGCGCCACGAGCACGCGGCCGCGCAGGGGGAGGGCTGAACCATGGCGGGCATCACCAATGCGCTGACGATCGACGTGGAGGACTACTTCCAGGTGTCGGCCTTCGCACCCTACATCCCGCGGCAGGAATGGAACAGCCGCGAGTGCCGTGTCGAACGCAATGTCGACCGCATCCTCGCGATGCTCGCGTCCCATGGGATCCAGGCCACGTTCTTCACGCTGGGCTGGATCGCGGAGCGCTATCCGCAACTTGTGCGCCGCATCGTGGAGCAGGGGCATGAGCTGGCCAGCCACGGCTACGGCCACGAGCGCGCCAGCGACCTGAGCCGCGAAGCCTTTCTCAACGACATCCAGCGCGCCAAGTCCATCCTCGAAGACCTGGCCGGCGTGCAGGTGCAGGGTTACCGCGCGCCGAGCTTCTCGATTGGCACGGGCAACCTCTGGGCCTTCGACTGTCTGCAGGAAGCAGGCTACCGCTACAGCTCCAGCGTCTACCCGATCCACCACGACCACTACGGCATGCCGGACTCGCCGCGCTTCGCCTACGAGGTCCGCGACGGCCTGCTCGAGGTGCCCGTGACCACGGCGCGGGTCCTGCGGCGCAACATGCCGGCCAGCGGCGGCGGCTACTTCCGGCTGCTGCCCTATGGCCTGTCGCGCTGGATGCTGTCGCGCGTCAACGCGGACGACCGTCAGTCGGCCGTCTTCTATTTCCATCCCTGGGAGATCGATCCGGGGCAACCGCGCGTGCGCAACAGCCACTGGAAGGCCCGCTTTCGGCATTACCTGAACCTGGAACGCATGGAAGGCCGGCTCGACCGGCTGTTCGGCGATTTCCGCTGGGGACGGATGGACCAGGTGTTCCTGAGCGGCGCGCAGGCGACGCACGCGGCACACGCCGTTCCGGCCTGAACGATGGTGCAGATCGAACGTCTGGAGGCGGGCAACGCCGCGGCGGCGCGGCGCTGGGATGACTATGTGCTCGCGCATCCCGAGGCCACCTTCTTCCACCGTGCCGGCTGGCAGCACGTGGTGCGCGCGGCATTCCGGCACGAGACCTACTTCCTGTACGCCGTGCAGGCGGGCCGCGTCTGCGGCGTGCTGCCGTTGGCGCATGTGCGCAGCCGCTTGTTCGGCAACGCGCTGGTCGGCCTGCCGTTCGCCGTCTATGGCGGCGTGGTCGCCGACGATGCGGCCGCGGCCGATGCGCTGGAGGCGCGCGCCCAGCAGATCGCGCGTGATCTGGGCGTGGACCACCTGGAGCTGCGCAACGTGCGCCTGCGCCATGCCGACTGGCCCACTCAGGATCTGTACGTCACGTTCCGCAAGGAGATCGCGGCGAAGGAAGAGGACAACATGCTGGCCATCCCGCGCAAGCAGCGCGCGATGGTGCGCAAAGGCATCAAGAACGGCCTCGTGAGCGTGCTCGACGCGAACGTCGACCGCTTCTTTGCGCTCTATGCGGACAACGTGCACCGCCATGGCACGCCGGCCATGCCCAAGCGCTACTTCGCACTGCTGTGCGAGGCCTTCGGGCCCGATTGCGAGGTGCTGACGGTGACCACGGCCGAGGGCCGGCCCCTGAGCAGCGTGATGAGCTTCTACTTCCGCGACGAGGTGCTGCCCTACTACGCGGGCGACGACACTGCCGCGCGCGACCTCGCCGCCAACGACTTCAAGTACTGGGAGCTGATGCGGCGCGCCTGTGCGCGCGGCCTCAAGGTGTTCGACTACGGGCGCAGCAAGCAGGGCACGGGCTCGTACGCCTTCAAGAAGAACTGGGGCTTCGAGCCCACGCCGCTGCATTACCAGTACTGCCTGTACAAGCGCGAAGCGATTCCGCAGAACAACCCGGCCAATGCCAAGTACCAGCTCATGATCCGGACCTGGCGCCGGCTGCCGATCGGCGTGGCCAACTGGCTGGGACCCTTCATCGTGCGCAGCCTGGGATGACACAGTCCATGCATGAGCGCGAGGCGGTGGCAGGAGGCGCGTGGGTGCCGGCACAGTGGCGCGCGCCACTGATCGCCGTCGTGCTGGTGTGGGCCTGGATCCTGTTCCTGTTCCGCGACACCGGGGCGGGCATGGTGTCCATCTGGATGCGCTCGGAGACCTTCACGCACGGCTTCTTCGTGCCGCCGCTGGCGTTGTGGCTGATCTGGCGCCAGCGCGCGCGGCTGTGGGCGTTGACGCCGCGGCCCATGCCCTGGATGCTGCTGCTGGTCGCTGCGGCGTGCATGCTGTGGCTGCTGGCCGACGTGGTCACGGCGAACGCGCCCGCGCAGCTGGCACTCGTGGCCTTGCTCGTGCTGACCGTGCCCGCCCTGCTGGGCTGGCGGGTCACGCACACCATCCTGTTTCCGCTCGGTTTCTTGTTCTTCGCTGTGCCGATCGGCGAGTTCCTCATGGAGCCGCTCATGGAAGGCACGGCCAGCTTCGCCGTGCTGGCCCTGCGCGCCAGCGGCATTCCGGTCTACCGCGAAGGCCTGCAGTTCGTGATCCCGTCCGGCAACTGGTCCGTGGTCGAGGCCTGCAGCGGCGTGCGTTACCTGATCGCTTCGCTGACCGTGGGCACGCTGTACGCGCACCTGAGCTACCGCTCGGCCACGCGGCGCTGGCTGTTCGTCGGCGTCTCCATCCTGGTGCCCATCGTCGCCAACTGGCTGCGGGCCTACCTGATCGTGTTGCTGGGCCACCTGAGCAGCAACAAGCTGGGCGCGGGCGTGGACCACCTGATCTACGGCTGGGTGTTCTTCGGCTTCGTGATCATGCTGATGTTCATGATCGGCTCGCGCTGGGCCGATGCCGACCCGCCCGCGGCCCCCGCAGCCGCCACGCTGACGGCAGGCTGGCCGGCGCCCTCGCGGGCCCTCATCGGCATGGCGGTCGCCGTGGGCGTCCTGGCGGGCTTGCCGCAATGGGCCAGCGCCCGCCTGGCGCCGGACATCCACGCGGCGGCGCCCGCGCTCGAAGCACCGGCGCAGCTGGCCGCGCCATGGGCGCGCATGGCCGCGCCGCCCACGGACTGGGTGCCCGGATTCCAGAACCCCTCCAGCCAGATACAGACCGGCTATTCGGACGGCACGCAGCAGGTGGGGCTGTACATCGGCTATTACCGCAACCAGCACGCCGAGCGCAAGCTGGTCAGCTCCACGAACACCCTGACGCCCGACCCCAAGACTGGCTGGGTGCGCGTGGGCTCCGGCGCGCAGGTGCTGGAGCTGAGCGAGCCCTCCCTCGTGGTCCGCGCCTCCGAGTTGCGCGACTCGCCGATCCCCGGCCGCAACACCGAGCAGCGCCTGCAGGTCTGGCAGTGGTATTGGATTGCGGGCTGGTGGACGTCGAGCGACCGCGTGGCCAAGATCTACGGCGCGGCGCAACGCTTGCTGGGCCATGGGGACGAGTCGGCCGTGGTCATGGTGTACGCCCCCGACGGGGAGGGCGCGCAGGCCGCGTTGCGCAGTTTTGTACGGGCCAATCTGCAGGCGATCGAAGGCGTCCTGTTGCGAGCAAAGTCACAATGAAGGTGTTGTCGGCAACCTACAATGCCGGCCTTTTCAGAGGGAGTGTGCGATGAGCGTTGTAGCCGTGATCGGTTTGGGCTATGTGGGCCTTCCGCTGGTGGTGGAGTTCGGCAAGCAGGTCAAGACCATCGGCTTCGACATCGCGCAATCCAAGGTCGATGCCTGCCTGCGCGGCGTCGACCCTTCGCGTGAACTCGAAGACGCGCAGATGGCTGCGGCCACGCACGCGGTCTACACCTCCGATCCCAAGGCGCTGGCCGAGGCCGACCTCATCATCGTGGCGGTGCCGACGCCGGTCGACAACGCCCACATCCCCGATTTCCGTCCGCTGGTCGGCGCGAGCACCAGCGTCGGGCGCCACATGAAGAAGGGCGTGACCGTGATCTACGAATCCACGGTCTATCCCGGCGCGACCGAAGAGGTCTGCATTCCCGTGCTCGAACGCGAGTCCGGCCTGCAGTGGAAGAAGGACTTCTTCGTCGGCTACTCGCCCGAGCGCATCAACCCGGGCGACAAGGAACACACGCTGACCAAGATCCTGAAGGTGGTCTCCGGTGATTCGCCCGAGACGCTGGATCGCGTGGCCAAGCTCTACGAGATGATCATCGTGCCCGGCGTGCACCGGGCCTCCTCGATCAAGGCGGCCGAAGCCGCCAAGGTCATCGAAAATACGCAGCGCGACCTCAACATCGCGCTCATGAACGAGCTGTCCATCATCTTCGACAAGCTCGGCATCGACACCTCCGAGGTGCTGGAGGCGGCCGGCACCAAGTGGAACTTCCTGAAGTTCAAGCCGGGCCTGGTCGGCGGCCACTGCATCGGCGTGGACCCCTACTACCTCACGCACAAGGCCGACATGATCGGCTACCACCCGCAGGTGATCCTGGCCGGGCGGCGCATCAACGACAGCATGGGCAAGTTCATCGCCGAACAGACCATCAAGCACATGATCGCGGCCGGCAGCACCATCAAGGGCGCCCGCGTCAACGTGCTGGGCCTGACCTTCAAGGAGAACTGCGGCGACCTGCGCAACAGCAAGGTGATCGACATCATCACCGAGCTCAAGACCTATGGCGTGGACGTTTTCGTGACCGACCCGCAGGCCGAAGCCGACGAAGCCATGCACGAGTACGGCGTGCAGCTGACGCCATGGGAGCAGCTGCCGGTGGCCGACGCCATCGTGGCCGCCGTGGCGCACAAGGAGTACGCGGCGCTGGGCGTGCAGGACTTTGGCAAGAAACTGGTCAAGGGCGGCGCCTTCATCGACGTGAAGGCTGCCTTCGACCGTGCCCAGCTCGAGGGCGCAGGCTACAAGCTCTGGCGCCTCTGAGGCGGCGGCACCGGCATGTCCGTTGACCCGCGCGCACTGATCGTTCATGTCGTCTACCGGTTCGATACCGGCGGGCTGGAGAACGGCGTGGTCAACCTCATCAACCACATGCCGGCCGACGCCTACCGGCACCTGGTGCTGGCCTTGACCGAGGTCACGGATTTCAAGCTGCGCGTGCAGCGGCCCGACGTGCAGTTCATCGCGCTGCACAAACCGCCGGGCCATGGCTTCTGGCAGCTGCCCCGCTTGTTCCGCCTCTTCCGCGAACTGCGCCCGGCCATCGTGCACAGCCGCAACCTGGCCGCGCTGGAAACGCAGCTCGCGGCCTGGGCGGCCGGCGTGCCGGTGCGCATCCATGGCGAGCACGGCCGCGATGTCGAGGACATGGATGGCAGCAACCGGACCTACCAGCGCGTGCGGCGTTTCTACCGGCGTTTCGTGCACCACTACATCGCGTTGTCGCGCGACCTGGCGGACTACCTGACGCAGCGCATCGGCGTGCCGGCCACACGCCTGAGCCAGGTCTACAACGGTGTGGACACCACGCGTTTCGCGCCACCCGAGCGCGTGCTGCCGATTCCCGATTGCCCGTTCGATCCTAAGCAGCACCTGCTGTTCGGCACCGTCGGACGCATGCAGACCGTCAAGGACCAGCTCACGCTGGCGCAGGCCTTCGCGCAGGCCTTGCAGCTGGCGCCGCAGTTGCGCGCACGGCTGCGGCTGGTGCTCGTGGGCGACGGGCCGCTGCGCCCGCAGGTCGCCCTGCTGCTGCAGCAGCAGGGCGTGGCCGAGCTGGCATGGCTGGCCGGCGAGCGCAGCGATGTGCCGGCCGTCATGCGCGGCCTGCACGGTTTCGTGCTGCCTTCGCGCGCCGAAGGCATCTCCAACACCATCCTGGAGGCCATGGCCTGCGGCCTGCCCGTGCTCGCGACGCGCGTGGGCGGCAATGCCGACCTCGTCGCCGATGGCGAAACCGGCCTGATCGTGCCGGCGGCCGATCCGGCCGCGATGGCGCGGGCCCTGGTCCAGCTGGCGGACGCGCCCGAGCATGCGCGTGCCATGGGCCAGGCCGGCCGGCGACGCGTGCTGGAGCGCTTCAGCCTGCAGGCCATGGTGCGCAGCTACCAGACAATTTACGACCAGCAGCTGGGCCGCACCGGCCAGGCGCTGGTGCACGAGGCGGGCTAAGCATGTGTGGAATCACCGGCATCTTCGACACGCGCGCGACGCGTGACATCTCGCGTGCCACGCTGCAGCGCATGAACGACTCGCAGTTGCACCGCGGTCCCGACGAAGGCAGCCTGTACCTGACCCCCGGCCTGGGCATGGGCCACCGGCGCCTGTCCATCATCGACATCGCGACCGGCCAGCAGCCGCTGCGCAATGCCGACGGCAGCGTGGTCATCGTCTTCAACGGCGAGATCTACAACTACCAGGAACTCACGGCCGAACTGCAGGCGCTGGGCTACCAGTTCCGGACCAAGAGCGATACCGAGACCATCGTGCACGCCTGGTCGGCCTGGGGGCCGGACTGCGTGCAGCGGCTGCGCGGCATGTTCGCCTTCGCGCTGTGGGACAGCCGCCAGCAGGTCTTCTTCATGGCGCGCGACCGCCTGGGCGTCAAGCCCATGTTCTATGCGCTGCTGGACGACGGCATGCTGCTGTTCGGCTCGGAGCTCAAGTCCGTGCTGGCCCACGGCGGCCTGCGCCGCGACCTGGACCCGCTGGCGGTCGAGGAGTATTTCGCGCTGGGCTACGTGGCCGAGCCGCGCACCGTGTTCAAGCAGGCGCGCAAGCTCTCGCCGGGCCATTCGTTGCTGCTGCGGCGCGGCCAGCCGGTCGGCGAGGAGCGGCCCTACTGGGACGTGCGTTTCACGCTGGACAACCGCATTTCCGAAGCCGACGCGAGCGAGGAGCTTGCGCACCGGCTGCGCGAGGCCGTGCGCCAGCGGCTGATCGCCGAGGTGCCGCTGGGCGCCTTCCTGTCCGGCGGCGTGGACAGCAGCGCCGTGGTGGCCATGATGGCGGGACTGTCGCCGCAGACGCCCGTCAACACCTGCTCGATCGGCTTCGACGATCCGGCCTTCAACGAATCGGCCTTCGCCCAGATGGTGGCCGACCGTTACCAGACCAACCACCGGCTGGAAGTGGTCAAGAGCGACGACTTCGACCTCATCGACACCTTGGCGCGCCTGTACGACGAGCCCTATGCCGACAGTTCGGCCATCCCGACCTACCGCGTCTGCCAGCTCGCGCGCAAGCATGTGACGGTGGCGCTGTCGGGCGACGGCGCCGACGAATCCTTCGGGGGCTACCGGCGCTACCGCATGCACGTCATGGAAGAGCGCATGCGTTCGGCCCTGCCGGCCGGCTTGCGCCGCACCGTGTTCGGCACGCTGGGCCGGCTGTACCCCAAGGCCGACTGGGCGCCGCGCGTGTTCCGTGCCAAGACCACCTTCCAGGGGCTGGCGCGCGGTGCGGTGGAGGCTTATTTCCATTCGGTGTCCATCCTGCGCGACCCCATGCGCGAGGCCTTGTTCAGCCCCAAGCTGCGCGCCGAACTCGGCGGCTATGCGGCGCAGCAGGTGTTCGACCGCCATGCGGCGAATGCCGGCACCGACGACGCGCTGGGCCTGATCCAGTACCTGGACCTCAAGACCTACCTGGTGGGCGACATCAACACCAAGGTCGACCGCGCGAGCATGGCGCATTCGCTCGAGGTGCGCGACCCGCTCATGGACCACGAGCTCGTGGAGTGGGCCGCCACGCTGCCCTCGGACTTCAAGGTCCGTGGCCAGCAGAGCAAGGTCCTCATGAAGAAGGCCATGGAGCCCTATCTGCCCAACGACGTGCTGTACCGCCCCAAGATGGGCTTCGCCGTGCCTCTGGCACGCTGGTTCCGCGGCCCGCTGCGCGAGCGCGTGCAGGCCGCCGTGCTCGGCGAGCGCCTGGCATCCACGGGCTGGTTCAACCGCGGCTACCTGGAGCACCTCGTGCAGGCGCACCAGGCCGGTACGCGCG
>DATKFT010000755.1:0-4742 GCA_035544335.1 Pseudorhodoferax sp. | reverse complement strand
CCGCAAGCTGCGCGAGCAGACCAAGGTGGCGATGGTGGGCGATGGCGTCAACGATGCGCCGGCGATGGCCAACGCGACCGTCGGCATCGCCATGGGCGCGGCCGGCTCCGACGTGGCGCTGGAGACCGCTGACGTCGCGCTCATGGCCGATGACCTCAAGCGGCTGCCGTTCGCAGTCGGGCTGAGCCGGCACACGCGCTCGATCATCCGCCAGAACGTGTTCGTCAGCCTGGGCATCGTCGCCGTCCTGGTGCCCGCGACGATCATGGGCCTGGGCATTGGCGCCGCAGTGGCCGTGCACGAAGGCTCGACCTTGCTGGTCGTCTTCAACGCGCTGCGCCTGCTGACCTACCGCGAGCCGTCCAGGGACGCGTGATGCGCTCGGAGTTGCGGTAGCGCTGGCACGCCGGCCTCTTACCCTGGCTGCGGCGTTCAAGATGGCCTGCGCGCCAGCATCGCCTACCGCAACCGCTGTGGATAACAAAAACGTCATCTTCACGTTCGCAAACGCGAGGCTTCACTTTCGACACTGGCATCCATGCGCAGATGTTGCGCAGTCCATAAAGAAAGGAAGTTCCATGTCTCGCACCCGTATCGCCCTGTTGACCCTGGCTGGCCTGATGACCTTCGGCGCGCAGGCGCAAGCCGCACCTGACACGCTGACGCGCGAGCAGGTGCGCGCAGAGTTCCTCCAGGCGCGCAGCGAGGGCCGCCTGCCTCCGTCCGGCGAGAACGGCAACGTCGTGCAGTCCAGCGGCGCGCGCAGCGCGCTGAGCCGTGCCGACGTGCTGCGCGAACTCGCCGCGAGCGGGCCGTTGCCGACCGCCGAAGGCCGCGACCCGAATGCCCTGGCCCTGGCCAAGAGCCTGCGCTCGCGCGCCGAGGTAAACGCCGAAGCGGTCGCCCTTGTGCGGTCCGGCGTGCGCCTGGGCGGCGAGCTGTAACACGGCAGGTGCCCGCCCGTCGGAGCCCCAAAAGGCCACGCTGGCACCTGCCAGACGTGGCCTTCTTCATGGGCCGTCTCTGCCCCTGTTTCCCGGTGCGTAGGGGGCGTGGTCAAGGGGCTTGCCGTGCCAGCGGCTTCGGCACGCTAGACTGCGGCCCGTGCGCCGGTTCGTCGTCCTCCTCATGCTCTGCCTGCTACCCTTCCAATGGGGCTGGGCCGCTGCCGCGAGTGTGTGCGAGCGCGAGAACGCCGGCATGCATGCCGGCCACCCTGCCCAGGACGACGCTGTTCTTGCCGTGATGGATCCGGGCTGCGCAAGCCCGGCCGCAACCGATGCCGACGGCACAGACCATCCCGATTGCAGAGCCTGCTCGGGTCTGGGCGCTGCCCTGGTCGGGTGGAGCGCATCTCTGGGCATCTGGGATTCCGGCCCGCCCTTCTCAGGCGAGGGACCACTCTTGCCCGAGCCCCCACTGGATGCGCTGCTGCGCCCGCCACTCGCGGTTCGCACCTAAGCGGCGCCACAGCCCCCTGGCGTGACAAGCACAGGCCTGTCCGCCACTCGCGTGTGCTCACCGTGCACGCCGACGGCCTTTCCGTTCACGCACGCAGTCCGTTCGCTCGCGCCGAGGCTGCGTAACCGCACACTCCATGAAGATCGACCCCGCCGCCGGCTCCGCCGGTGTATCGCCGCTGACAGGCTTCTCCTGGACCCCCCTCACGCTGTCCTGGACCATTGCGCTCGTCGCCACCCTCGGTGCGCTGTTCCTCAGCGAGGTGATGCAACTGCAGCCCTGCGTGCTGTGCTGGTACCAGCGCATCGCCATGTTCCCGCTGGTGGTGATCCTGGGCATCGGTGCCTTCGCGCAGGACCGGCACTGCATCCGCTACGCGCTGCCGCTGGCCGGCGCCGGCTGGCTGCTGGCCGGCTACCACTGGCTGGTCTATCGCGGCTTCATCCCCGAGGCTCTGCAGCCTTGCGGCCAGGGCCCCTCGTGCGCCGAGGTGAAGCTGGAACTGGCCGGGTTCGTCACGATCCCGCTGCTCTCGCTCGCCGCCTTCTCCCTCATCCTGCTGCTCCTGGTGGCAGCACAACGTCCATCCCGACCATGACCCGCAAACGAATCGCGCTGCTGCTCATCGCCGCGCTCGCCCTGGCTGCCTTTGCCCTGGGCAGCTTCCTGTACCAACGCAGCCAGGCCGCTGCACAGCAAGAGCTGGCCCGCAGCAACGAAGGGGTGTTCACGCGCGCCCATTCGCCGATCTACGGCAACCCTGCGGCCAAGGTCCGGCTGACGGAGTTCTTCGATCCTGCCTGCGAGACCTGCCGTGCGTTCTATCCGGCCGTCAAGAAGCTGGTCGACGACAGCCAGGGCCGGGTGCAACTCGTGGTGCGCTTCGTGCCCTTCCACGACGGCGCTGACCTGGCCGCCAAGATTCTGGTGGCCGCGCATGACCAGCAGCTGTTCATGCCCGTGGCCGAGGTCGTGCTGGCCACCCAGGACGGCTGGGCCTCGCACGCCAACCCGCGGCCCGAGCTGCTGTGGGGCTACCTGGCGCAGAGCGGCCTGGACATCGCCAAGGCAAAAGCCGCCGTCGACACCGCGCAGGTGCAGGCCGTCATCGCGCAGGACATGGCCGATGCGCGCAGCCTGAACGTGACGCGCACGCCGGGCTTCTTCGTCAACGGCAAGCCGCTGGAGCGCTTCGGCTACGAGCAGCTGCTGGAGCTGGTGCGGCGCGAGGTCGCATTGGCCTACGGCCAGTGAGGGCGTGACGATGACGCACAAGACCATCACCACGCCGCTGCGGCGCCGTCGGGCACTGGCACGGATTGCGGCGCTCGGAGCGGCGCTGCTCGCCACCGCCTGCACCAAGACGCCACCCAAGGGCAACTTCGCCAGCACGGACATCACCGGCGCCGACTACGCCCAGGGCTTCTCGCTGGCCGACCACAACGGCCAGCGGCGTTCGCTGAAGGACTTCCAGGGCAAGGTCGTCACGCTGTTCTTCGGCTTCACGCAATGCCCCGACGTCTGCCCGACCACCCTGGCCGAGATGTCGCAGGTCAAGACGCTGCTGGGGCCGGATGCGGAGCGGCTGCAGGTGTTGCTCGTGACCGTCGATCCGCAACGCGACACGCAGGACGTTCTCAAGGCCTACACCGAGGCCTTCGACCCCGCATTTTTGGCGCTGCGGCCGGAGCAGGAAGAGCTGGAACCCCTGGCGCGCGACTTCAAGGCCTATTTCAAGAAGGTCGGCGACTCCGACACGCGCTACACCATGGACCATTCCGCAGGCACCTACATCTTCGATCCGCAGGGGCGCATCCGGCTCTACAGCCGCTACGGTAGCGGCGCGCAGGCCTTGCACCGCGACATCCGGCAGTTGCTGGACGGGGCCTGAGCGCCGACCGCGGCTCAGGCGACGTGCGAACGCTCGACCGGCGGCCGCACCGCCTGGGCCCGCTCCGCGATCCCAGACAGGATGCCGCAGTCGCCTGCGGGCGCGCAGCAGCGCCGCGCAGTTCGCGCAGCTGCTGCTCCAACTGGCGTAACTCCTTGACGCGCTGCACGACATGCGCGATGTGCTGGTCCAGCAACTGGTCGACCGAGCCGCAGTCGGCGCCCAGGTCGTCCTTGACGCGCAGCAGGGTCCGCGCCTCGTCCAGCAACATGTCCAGCCCGCGGCAGTAGCGGATGAACTGCAGGCGCTGCAGCTGCGCCTGGTCGTAGACGCGGTAGTTGCCTGTGGTGCGTTCGGGCAGCGGCAGCAGGCCCTCGCGCTCGTAGTAGCGGATCGTTTCGATGGGCGTCGCGGATGCGGACGCCAGTTCGCCAATCTTCATGGCCACGACCTCGTGGAGACTGCGGCGAGTGTCGGGTCTTGACTCTGAAGCCGCTTCAGGGTTCCTAATACCCGCATCGGAGAAGATTTGATGGCCAACGACCTGTCCACCCCCCTCAAGCCAGCACCCGCTGCGGCCGACGCTTGCTGCGGCCCGGCAGACAGCTGCTGCGCGCCCGCACCGGCGCCGGCCACAGTCGCCAAGGTGGCGATGCCCGTCTCGCGCAAGACCATCGCCATCGCACCGGCGCCGGTCGCCGCCTCCGCCGTGGCGTCGTGTTGCGCGTCCGACACCTGCGCCGACTCACCGCCGCCCAGCGTCGAGGCCCTGCCTGGGGCCATGCTGCTGCGCATCCCCGCGATGGACTGTGCCATCGAGGAGAACCAGATTCGCCGCGCGCTCGAAGGCCGCACCGATATGCAGCGCCTACGCTTCGACCTGGGCGCGCGCTGCCTGAGCGTCGAGGCCGAGCAGGATGCCTGGCCCGCAATCCAGAAGACCATTGAATCTGCGGGCTTCAAGACCGAGATGCTGTCCGCACCGGTGTCGGCCGAAGCCACCGCCCGAGCCCAGCGCACAGAGCTGTGGCGGCTGCTGGGTGCCTTGGGCGTGGCCGTGGTGGCCGAGCTGCTGCACCTGGTCGGCCCGGACGACATGGGCTGGCGCATCGCCGGCATGGCCGTGGCCGCGCTGGCCATCGGCCTGTCGGGGCTGGCCGTGTTCCAGAAAGGTCTGACGGCCCTGATGCGGCGCGAACTCAACATCAACGCGCTCATGAGCGTGGCGGTGATCGGCGCCTTCTTCATCGGTCAATGGCCCGAGGCGGCCATGGTCATGACCTTGTACGCGCTGGCCGAGCTGATCGAAGCGCGCTCGGTCGAACGCGCCCGCAACGCCATCGCCAAGCTGCTGGCGCTGTCGCCGGCGCAGGTGGAGGTGCAGCAGCCC
>DATKFT010000754.1:0-18447 GCA_035544335.1 Pseudorhodoferax sp. | reverse complement strand
TGGCCGGCCGGCCGATCTGCAGCGCGAGCAGGCAGACCTGCTGGCGCTGGCCCTGGCTCAGCTCGGCGATGGAGCGCGCGCTCCAGTGCCCCAGCCCCTGCGCTTGCAGGAAGTCACGGGCCGCAAGGCGCGCTTCCTTGCGCGGCATGCCCTGGGCGCTGAGCGTGAAGCCGACCTCTTCTTCGACGGTCGGGCAGATGATCTGGTCGTCGGGGTTCTGGAACATCAGCCCGACCTTGCCGGGCAGGGCGGCGCGGTCCGCGCGCGCGTCGATCCCGTGCACGAGCACGCGGCCGCTGCGGGGTTGCTCCAGGCCCGCGATCAAGCGCAGCAGGCTGGTCTTGCCGGCACCGTTGTCACCGACGATGCCGATGCGGGACGCGTCCAGGCGCAGCGTGAGGCCGTTGAACAGCCGCTGGCCGCCGCGCTCGAGCACGACCGATTCGAGCTGGATGCCGGACGGGGAAGACGGGGAGCTGGCCGATGCGGGCGTGGCCTGCTGGACCGGGGAGGAGGGAGAGGTGAGGGACATGGCGCGGCGCGAAGGGCACGGGAGGGCGCGCCGCCGAACGAACGGCGTCGCGCTGCACACGGCCTGTCACCGGGCCACACCGCCATCGATGGACATCGACCGGTTCTCCCGCCGCCGCGCGGCGCGCATTTTAGGCGGCTCTGGATGCGCCGCCGGATGACCGCAGGCGCGCGGCTTCAGTCGACGCTGGCGCCGGATTCCTTGACGACCTTGCCCCACTTGGCGGTCTCGGCCTTGATGAAGGCCGCGAACTGCTCGGGCGTCTCGGCCACGACCTCGCCGCCCTGGGCGGCGATCTTGGCCTTCACGTCGGGCTGGTTCAGCACCTTGACCAGGGCCTTGTTGAGCTGCGTCACGATGGGCGCGGGCGTGCCGGCCACCGCGAACAGGCCGAACCACGAGGTGGCCTCGTAGCCGGGCACGCCGGATTCGGCGATGGTCGGCACGTCGGGCAGCTCGGGCGAGCGCTTGGCCGTGGTCACGGCGATCGGGCGCAGCTTGCCCGCGCGCACATGCTGGATGGCCGAGGGCATGTTGTCGAACATGATCGCGATCTGGTTGCCCAGCAGGTCGTTGACGGCCGGCGCGCTGCCCTTGTAGGGGATGTGCACCATGTCGACCTTGGCCATGGACTTGAACAGCTCGCCCGACAGGTGGATGGAGCTGCCGCTGCCCGAGGAGCCGAAGTTGACCTTGCCCGGGTTGGCCTTGGCGTAGGCGATCAGCTCGGGCACGGTCTTGAACGGCTGGGCCGGGTGGGCCACCAGCAGGTTGGGCACGTTGGCCACGCGCGAGAGCGGCGCGAAGTCCTTGATCGGGTTGAAGGGCATCTTCTTGTACAGCGCCTCGTTGATGGCGTGCGTGCCCACGGTCCCCATGAACAGCGTGTAGCCGTCGGCCGGTGCGCGCGCGGCCAGCTGGCCGCCGATGTTGCCGCCCGCGCCCGCGCGGTTGTCGATGATCACGCTCTGGCCCAGCTCGGTCGAGAGCGCCTGGCCCACGATGCGCGCCAGGATGTCGGTGGTGCCCCCGGCCGAGAACGGCACGATCATGGTGATGGGCTTGGTCGGGTAGTTCTGCGCGGCGCCGGGCAGCGGCAGCAGCGTGGCGCTCGCCGCGGCGAGGGTGGCGAGCAGCAGACGGCGCGCGCGGACGGGACGGTGTTCCATGACGGACTCCTTGGACGAAAAAACGGGAAGAGGGAAGAAGGGAAGGAGGCGCCGGCGCTGGCTCAGACGGGCGCCACGCCCAGCGTGGTGCCACCGCACACATAGAGCACCTGGCCGGTCACGAAGCCGTTCTCGGGCGCCAGGAAGAACAGCACGGCACGTGCCACGTCTTCGGGCGTGCCCATGCGGCCGACCGCGATGCTGTTCAGGATGCGCTCGGTCTGCGGTGCGCCTTCGGGGTTGCTCTGGCGGAACAGCTCGGTGGCGATCGGACCCGGGCCGATCGCGTTGACCGTGATGCCGTCGCGGCCGAGTTCCATGGCCAGCGTGCGGGTCAGCCCCAGCATGCCGGCCTTGGTGGCCGAGTAGACGATGCGCTCGCCCTTGCCCAGCGCGGCGCGCGAGGACATGTTGACGATGCGGCCCTCGCCGCTGGCACGCAGCGTGGGCAGGAAGGCCTGCACGAGCAGCATGGGCGCGCGCAGGTGCAGGCCCACCACGTCGTCGAGCTGGCCGGTGGTGGCGGTCTCGATGGTGCCGGGCCGCGTGGCGCCGGCGTTGTTGACGAGCGCCGTGACGTTGAAGCGCGCGGCGATGTCCTCGGCCGCCTGCCGCGTGCTGTCCTCGCGCGTGAGGTCGGCCTGCAGGGACTGCAGCAGCGGGTGCTGCCACTGGGGCAGCGCGTAGTCCAGGTTGACCACGGCGCGGCCCTGGGCCAGCAGGGCCTGCGCGATCGCGCGGCCGATGCCGTTGCTCGCGCCCGTGACGACGGTGACCGGGGTGTTCTTGTCCATGCTCATACGCGCTCCAGGACCACGGCGATGCCCTGGCCCACGCCGATGCACATGGTGCACAGCGCGTAGCGGCCGCCCGTGGCGTGCAGCTGGTTCACGGCGGTGGTGGCCAGGCGTGCGCCGCTGGCGCCCAGCGGGTGGCCCAGCGCGATGGCGCCGCCGTTGGGGTTCACGCGCGGGTCGTCGTCCTGCAGGCCCAGCGCGCGCAGCACCGCCAGGCCCTGGGCCGCGAAGGCCTCGTTGAGTTCGATCACGTCCAGCTGGGCCAGCGTGAGGCCGGTCAGCGCCAACACCTTCTGCGTGGCGGGCGCCGGGCCGATGCCCATCACGCGCGGCGCCACGCCTGCCGTGGCCATGCCGACCACACGTGCGCGCGGCGTGAGCCCGTGCGCAGCCGCGCTCTTCTCGTCGGCCAGCAGCAGCGCGCAGGCGCCGTCGTTGACGCCGCTGGCATTGCCCGCCGTGACGCTGCCGTCGGGCCGCACCACGCCCTTGAGCTTGGCCAGCGCTTCCAGGCTGGTCTCGCGCGGGTGCTCGTCCTGCGTGACGGCGACGGCGTCGCCCTTCTTCTGCGGCACGAGCACGGGCGTCAGCTCGGCGTCGAAGAAGCCGGCCTTCTGCGCGGCCACGGCCTTCTTCTGGCTGGCCAGTGCCATGCGGTCCTGGGCATCGCGTGCGATCTTGTGCTCCACGGCCACGTTTTCGGCGGTCTCGGGCATGGAGTCCACGCCGTAGAGTTCCTTCATGCGCTTGTTGACGAAGCGCCAGCCGATGGTGGTGTCGTAGACCGCGTTGTTGCGCGAGAAGGCGGTTTCTGCCTTCGGGCTAACGAAGGGCGCGCGGCTCATGCTCTCCACGCCGCCGGCGATCAGCAGGCCGGCCTCGCCCGACTTGATCGCGCGCGCGGCCGTGCCCACGGCGTCCAGGCCGGAGCCGCACAGGCGGTTGATGGTGGCGCCGGGCACCTCGATGGGCAGGCCCGCCAGCAGCGCGGACATGCGCGCCACGTTGCGGTTGTCCTCGCCGGCCTGGTTGGCGCAGCCGTACAGCACGTCGGCCAGCGCCTGCCAGTCGACGCGGGGATTGCGCGCCATCAGCGCCTTGAGCGGGACGGCGCCCAGGTCGTCGGTGCGCACGCTGGACAGCGCGCCGCCGTAGCGGCCGAAGGGCGTGCGGATGGCGTCGCAGATGAAGGCTTGGGGAGTGCTCATGGCCGGGAACCTTGGGGTGGGGACGGAGGGGGCGGCGGACTCAGGCCTGGGAGGCCGGGGCGGCAGCGGCGATGGGGGCGATCGGCAGGCCGACCAGGCCTTCGAGCTCGGCGTGGGACAGGCCAGCGACGGCGTCGACGAGCTGCAGGCCCTGCGGCGTGCAGGCGAATGTGGCCAGGTTGGTGTAGATGCGCTTGACGCAGGCGATGCCGGTCAGCGGGTAGCTGCAGCGCTCCACGATCTTGCTGGCGCCCTGCTTGGTCAGCAGGTCCATCATGACCCAGGTCTGCTTGGCGCCGATGGCCAGGTCCATGGCGCCGCCCACGGCGGGGATGGCGCCGGGCTCGCCCGTGCTCCAGTTGGCCAGGTCGCCCGTGGTGGAGACCTGGAAGCCGCCCAGCACGCAGATGTCCAGGTGGCCGCCGCGCATCATCGCGAAGCTGTCGGCATGGTGGAAGAACGCGCCGCCGGGCAGCAGGGTCACGGGCTGCTTGCCGGCGTTGATGAGGTCGTAGTCCTCCTGGCCTGCGGCGGGCGCCGGGCCCATGCCCAGGATGCCGTTCTCGCTCTGCAGGATGACCTCGCGGCCGGCCGGGATGTGGTTGGCGACCAGCGTGGGCTGGCCGATCCCCAGGTTCACGTAGGCGCCGTCGGGGATGTCCTGTGCGACCAGGCGCGCGAGTTCGTCCTTGCTGCGGGGGGTGTAGGCCATGTTCATGCCGCCTTCTTGAAGCCGGCGGCCTGCGTGGCCACGCGGTCGATCTTGACGATCTTGCTGACGAAGATGCCCGGGGTGACGATGGCCTCGGGGTCCAGCTGGCCCAGTGCCACGATCTCGTGCACGGAGGCGATGGTCTGGCGCGCGGCCATGGCCATCACGGGGCCGAAGTTGCGCGCGGCCATGCGGTAGTCGAGGTTGCCCCAGCGGTCGCCGCGCTCGGCCTTCACGAGTGCCACGTCGCCGTGGATGGGGTACTCGAGCACGTACTGCCGGCCATTGATCTCGCGCGTTTCCTTGCCCTTCGCCAGCTCGGTGCCGTAGGCCGTGGGGCAGAAGAAGGCGCCGATGCCCGCGCCGGCCGCGCGCATGCGCTCGGCCAGGTTGCCCTGGGGCACGATTTCGAGCTCGATCTTGCCGCTGCGGTACAGGCCGTCGAACACGTAGCTGTCCGCCTGGCGCGGAAAGCTGCAGATGATCTTGCGCACGCGGCCCGTGGCCAGCAATGCCGCCAGGCCCGTGTCGCCGTTGCCCGCGTTGTTGTTGACCACCGTGAGGTCGCGCGCGCCCTGGGCGATCAGCCCATTGATGAGTTCGGCCGGAATGCCGGCCGTGCCAAAGCCGCCGATCAGCACGGTGGACCCGTCGCGCACGTCCGCCAGCGCGGCTGCGACGGACTCTGCAATCTTGTCGATCACTGCAAGCTCCTCGGGAAAGCGCCGCCGCGTCGGACCACCCGGCACGGTCGGCGTGAATTTTGTTCTACATACGAACAAATGTTCGCTAAAAGAATTATAGTCACGCACCCCATGAACACCCCAGACACCCTTGCGACACCCAAGCCCGGCGACAGCTACGTGCAGTCGTTCGCGCGTGGGCTGGAAGTCATCCGCTCCTTCAGCGCCGAGGCGCCGCAGCAGACCCTGAGCGAGGTGGCCGCGCGCGCAGGCCTCACGCGTGCCGGTGCACGGCGCATCTTGCTCACCTTGCAGGCGCTGGGCTATGTGGAAACCGACGGGCGGTTGTTCCGTCTCACGGCGCGCATCCTGGACCTGGGCTTTGCCTACCTGTCCTCGCTGCCGATCTGGAACCTGGCCGAGCCGGTCATGGAAGATCTCGTGGCGCAGGTGCGCGAGTCGTCGTCGGCGGCCGTGCTCGAGGGTCTGGACGTGGTCTATGTGCTGCGCGTGCCCACGCACAAGATCATGCGGACCAACCTCGGCGTGGGCTCGCGCCTGCCGGCGTTCTGGACCTCGATGGGGCGGGTGCTGCTCGCGGCGCTGCCCGAGGACGAGCTGCGGGCCCGCCTGGCGCGGCTGCCGCGCGAGCGCTACACGGCGCACACGGCGCTCGACGACGCGGGCTTGCTCGAACGCATCCGCGCCGTGCGCCAGCAGGGCTGGTGCGTGGTGAACCAGGAGCTCGAGGAGGGCTTGATCTCGATCGCCGCGCCGCTGGTGGACCGCACGGGCCGCACCGTGGCCGCGCTCAACGTGAGCGGGCAGGCCAACCGCACGAGCGAGGCGCAGATGCGCGAGGAGATGCTGCCGCCGCTGCTGGCGGCGGCGCAGGCCATCGGGCAGAGGATGCTGCGCGGATAGCCGGCCACCGCCCCACGCCGGGGTGGGCCGGTGGGCCCCCGGCGCCGGTCAGGGGCTGGCCGCGTGCCCCGTGTCCATGCCCTCGGGATGGGCCGGCGCGGCCGCGCCCGCGATCACGCCCAGCGCGCGCAGCTTGGCGATGGCCGCGTCGTCGAAGCCGGCCTCGCGCAGCAGCGCCTCGTTGTGCTCGCCCATGCGCGGCGCGGCGCGGTGCGGCAGTTCGCGGCCGGCCACGCGGATCGGGTTGGCGATCATGCGCGCGCTGCGGCCGTCGCCGTAGTCGAAGTCCACCACGCCCGCGCGCTCGTGCACGAAGGGGTTGTCCAGCGCCTGGGCCACGTCGAACACGGGGGACACGGGCACCTTGCCCGACAGCCGCTCCAGCCACACGGCGGTGGGCTGCTGCACGAGCGCGCCGTCCAGCAAGGCCTGCACCTGGCTGCGGTTCTGGAGCCGCGCGGCGAAGGTGGCGAGCCGTGGGTCCTCGACCCACTCCGGGTGGCCCAGTTCGCGCGCGAGCAGCGGCCAGAACTTCTCCTTGTTGCACATGATGAACAGCCAGCCGTCCTGCGTGCGGTAGAGCTGGCTGGGCACCAGGCTGGGATGGCCGCTGCGCGCCGTGCGGCCCGTGACCACGTCGGCGTTGAGGTACCAGGTGCCCGGGTAGTTGAGGTTGTGCAGCGCCACGTCGAACAGCGAGGTGTCGATGTCCATGCCCTGGCCGCTCGCGCGTGCCTGCACCACGCCGGCCAGGAGGCCGAAGGCCGCGGCCAGGCCGGTCATGAGGTCCACGATGGACAGGCCGTAGCGCGTGGGCGGGCCGTCGGGCTCGCCGGTCAGCGAGAGGTGGCCGGCCTCGGCCTGCATGAGGTAGTCGTAGCCGGGCCAGGCCTTGCGCGAGCCGCTGCGGCCATAGGCCGACAGGTGGGCGCAGACCAGGCGCGGGTTGGCCTGCTTGAGCTGCGCGTAGGTCAGTCCGAGTTTTTGCGGCAGGTCGCCGCGCAGGTTGTCGAGCAGCGCGTCGGCGCCGGCGGCCAGCTTGTGCAGCACGGCCATGCCTTCGGGCTGCTTCAAGTCCAGTGTGAGGCTCTTCTTGTTGCGGTTGAAGGTCTGGAAGAAATGGCTGTCGTCCTGGCCGAAGTAGTGCGGACCCACATGCCGGCCCACGTCGCCGCCGTCGTGGTGGTTCTCGATCTTGATGACTTCGGCACCCAGGTCGGCCAGGTAGGAGGTGCCGAAGGGGCCGGCGCCGTACTGTTCGACGGCGAGTACGCGCAGGCCGGCGAGCGGCAGGGCAGGGGTGTCGGGCATGGTGGAGCAGTCCGGTTGAATTGTGCGGACAATTGTAGGCTCGGCGCCCGACCCAGCGCAACAGGCGCGCGGCTACTGTTTCAATTCCATGCGGTAGCTGAAGCGGTCGCTGGGGTGGATGTTGTCGGCCACCTCGATCAGCACGCCGGTGTCGCTGTAGTAGCGCCGCACGATGCGCAGCGCCGGCGCACCGGGTTCGCACTGCAGGCTGGCGGCGTCGTCGGCGGCCAGCACCACGCCCTGCAACTCCTGCTCCACGCGCTGGATGGCGATCTTGTACTCGCGCTCGATCAGCGCGTAGACGGCGGTCTTGCGTCCGCGCAGCTTGGCCTCGATGTCCTTGAGCATGGGGTTCAGGAAGATGCGCGTGATGCAGATCGGCCGCGCGGCCTTGCGCGCATTCGCCGCGCCCGGATGGTCGTGGCGCAGGCCCAGAGCCAGCACCCATTCCTCGCCCGGCTCGGCGCCGAACTCCTGGGCCTGCGCGCGGTTCAGGGCGATGCGGCCCACGTAGAGCATGCGCAGCTCGGTGTCCTGCGCGTACTGGAACAGGTCGGTCAGCGAGCGCGCATCGTGCTGGTAGCGCGCCTCGCCGGGCTGGGCGATCACCACGGTGCCCACGCGCTGGCGCCGCGTGACCAGCCCGGCCGTGGACAGCAGCCGGATCGCCGCGCGCGCCGTGAAGCGGCTGATGCCGAACTGTTCGCAGAGCTCCACTTCGGTGGGCAGCCGCGCGCCGACCGGGTAGCGGCCGTCGGCGATGGCGCGGCGCAGTTCACCCGCGATGCGCTGGTAGATGGGCTGGCCGCCGGCGCCCGGCTCGGTGGCTTCGGCGTCGTCGGCGGGCGCTGGCGGGGCCGGATTCGGCTTGTCGTTCTTGGGGCGGCTCATGCGGCAAGTCTGCACCAGTTCGGCTGCGCTTCGCTTGTTGACAGGCGCGCCGGCGGGCGTTAATAATGTCCGGACAATAACGCATCATCAAGAACAAATGGTGCGTTCAATTCAAACCGCAACAGCAGACAAGGCCAAGCAATGAACCAGCAGAGCACCCGCAACGCGGCGGACGAGCACGCATTCGTGGACGCGGTGGAAGCCTGGGCGGAGAAGGAACTCCGCCCCGTGGCGCGCCAGTACGACCTGGCCGACGAGTACCCCGAGGACATCGTCGAGCAGATGAAGGCGCTGGGCCTGTTCGGCGCCACCATCGGCGAGGAATACGGCGGCCTGGGCCTGTCGGCCTGGACCTATGCGCAGATCGTGATCAAGGTGGCCTCGGTCTGGATGGCGCCTTCGGGCATCTTCAACTCGCACCTGATCATGGCCTCGGCCATTGAGCGCCATGGCACCGAGGAACAAAAGCGGGCCTACCTGCCGCGCATGGCCAGCGGCGACTACCGCGGCAGCATCGGCCTGACCGAGCCCAACGCGGGCTCGGACCTGCAGGCGATCCGCACGGTGGCCCGGCGTGACGGCGAGCACTACGTCGTCAACGGCGCCAAGACCTGGATCACCAACAGCCTGCACGGCCATGGCACGCTGCTCTTGGTCAAGACCGACCCGCAGGCCCAGCCGCGCCACAAGGGCATGAGCCTGCTCATCGCCGACAAGGGCCCGGGCTTCAACGTGGTGGGCAAGCTCAAGAAGATGGGCTACCGCGCCATCGACACCTGCGAGCTGAGCTTCGAGGACTTCCGCGTGCCGGTGGGCCAGCTGGTCGGCGGCGTGGAGGGCAAGGGCTTCGTGCAGACCGCCAGCGGGCTGGAGCTGGGCCGCATCAACGTGGGCGCGCGGGGCGCCGGCATCGCCGAAGGCGCGCTGCGGCATGCGCTGCGCTATGCGCAGGAGCGCGAGGCCTTTGGCAAGCCGATCTGGCAGCACCAGGCCATGCAGCTCAAGCTGGCCGACATGGCCACGCAGGTGGAGGGCGCCAAGCTGCTGCTGCAGCAGGCCGCCACCAAGTACGACCGCGGCGAGCGCTGCGACCTGGAGGCCGCCATGGCCAAGCTGGCGGGCTCCGAGGCCGGCGCCGAGTGCGCGCAGCAGGCCATGCGCATCTTCGGCGGCTACAGCTACGCGGTGGAGTACGAGATCGAGCGCTACTACCGCGACGCCATGCTGATGTGCATCGGCGAGGGCACGAACGAGATCCTGCGCCAGGTCATCGCCAAGCAGCTGGTCGACCGGCATCGCATCTGAACCCCCTTCATCTTCAGGAGACATCCCCATGCAATCCGCCATCGAGATCGGCCCGCAACGCTACCGCGCCTCCTACGGCCGCTACCTCGAAGATTTCAAGGTCGGCGACATCTACGAGCACCGCCCGGGCCGCACCATCACCGAGAACGACAACATCCAGTTCTCGCTGATCACGATGAACGCGCACCCCATGCACTGCGACAAGCACTTCGCGGCGCAGAGCGAGTTCGGCCAGCTGCTGGTCAACAGCGGCCTGTCGCTGGCCATCGTGCTGGGCATGACGGTCAACGACATCAGCGCCAAGGCCATCGCCAACCTGGGCTGGAAGGAGATCCAGCTGACCGCGCCCGTGTTCTGCGGCGACACGCTCTACGCCGAGTCCGAGGTGCTGGAGGTGCGCGCATCGAAGAGCCGGCCGACGCAGGGCATCGTGACCACGCGCACGCGCGGTCTGAACCACGACGGCGTGCAGGTCATGGAGTTCATCCGCATGTCGCTGATCCCCAAGCGCGGGCACGGCGTCGGCGACTGAGCCCGGTCCAGGACATCCAGCAGGAGACAAACCATGAACGCAATCCGCAAGGCCCTGGTGGCCGCATCCCTGTGTCTGACGGCCGGGGCGGCGCTGGCCGCCTACCCCGACAAGCCGATCCGGCTCGTTGTCGGCTTCCCGCCCGGCCAGGCCACCGACATGATCGCGCGCATCGCGGCCAAGAAGCTGCAGGACGCGCTGGGCCAGCCCGTGATCGTGGACAACAAGCCCGGCGCGGCCGGCATCATCGGCTCGGAGACCGTGGCCAAGGCGGCGCCCGACGGCTACACGCTGCTCGTGGGCTCCAGCGGCACGATGGCCATCAACCCCAGCCTGTACTCCAAGCTGCCCTACCACCCGCTGCGCGACTTCGAGCCGATCAGCCTGCTGTCGGTGGTACCGCTGTTCCTGGCCGTGAATCCGGCCTTCCCGGCCAAGACCGCGGCCGAGCTCGTGCAGCAGGCCAAGGCCGCGCCGGGCAAGATCAACTTCGGCTCGGGCGGCAGCGGCGTGACCAGCCACCTGACCATGGAGCTGCTCAAGCATTCCCTGGGCATGGACCTCACACACGTGCCCTACAAGGGCAGCCCGGCGGCCGTGACCGACCTGATCGGCGGCCAGATCAACACCATGATCGACACGGGCCCGGCACTGCTGCCGCACATGCGCACGGGCAAGCTGCGCATCCTGGCCGTGGCCAGCGAGAAGCGCAACGCGGCCGCGCCCGAGGTGCCGACCATGGCCGAGGCGGGCCTCGGAAACTTCGTCGCGCCGGCCTGGATCGGCATCGCCGCGCCCAAGGGCACGCCCAAGGAGGTCGTCGACACCTTGTACAAGGCGCTGGTGTCGAACTGGCGCGACGCGCCCGATGTGCGCGAGCAGCTGGGCGGTCTGGGCGCCGAGGCGGCCACCATGACCCCGGCCGAGTTTGCGAAGTACATCCAGAGCGAGATCGACAAGTGGGCGCTGGCGGTCAAGCTCTCTGGCGCGAAGGTGGACTGAGGGCATGACGACGATCTCTTCCGAACTGGCGTCCTTCGCCGCGAACTTCACGCTGGACGCCGTGCCCTTGGATGTGCGCGAGCGCGCCACGCACCTGATGCTGGACGCGCTGGGCATCGCCCTGGCCTCCACGCAGTGGGATTTCGCGCGCACCACGCTCGCCGGCCTGCGCGAGCTGGCCGGCCCCGGCGGCGACGTGCCCGTGATCGGCTGCGGCCAGATGCTGCCGCTGCGCGACGCGGTGGTCATGAACGCGCTCCTGGTCCACGGCCTGGACTACGACGACACGCACCCGGCCGGCGTGATCCATGCCACCACCTCGGTGCTGCCGGCCGTGCTGGGCCTGGCCGCGCGTCTGTCCCGCCGCGGCAGCGAGTTGCTGGCGGCCTACGTGCTCGGCATGGAGACGGCCACACGCATCGGCGCGGCCGCCAGGAGCGGCTTCCACCAGGTCGGCTTCCATCCGACCGGCCTGGTCGGCACCTTCGGCTGCACGCTGGCGGCCGGCCGCCTGCTGCAGCTCGGCGAGCGGCAGCTCGTCGACGCCCAGGGCATCGCGCTGTCGCTGGCCTCGGGCAGCCTGGAGTGCCTGGAAGACGGGGCCTGGACCAAGCGCCTGCACCCGGGCTGGGCAGCGGCCAGCGGCATCACGGCGGCCACGCTGGGCAAGCACGGCTTCGTCGGCCCCGGCGCGGCCTACGAGGGCCGCTTCGGCCTGTACGCGAGCCACCTGGGACCCGCGCTGCTGGCCAAGGCCGAGCTGTCCATGGCCACGGCCGGGCTGGGCCAGGTCTGGGAGCTCATGAACGTGGCCGTCAAGCCCGTGCCGGCCTGCCATTTCACGCACGCCTTCGCCGATGCGGCGGCCCTCTTGTCCAAGGCGTGGAGCGGCGCGCCGATCCGGCGCATCGTGGCGCGCGTGCCCACGGGCGCGATGAAGGCCGTGTGCGAGCCGATCGAGAAGAAGCTGCGTCCGGCCAACGCCTACGACGCGCAGTTCAGCGTGCCGTACTCGGTGGCCACGGGTCTGCGCTTCGGCCGCTTCACGCTCGACGCGCTGGAGCCTGCGGCCTACCAGGACGCCGAGACCCTGCGCATCGCCGCGCTGGTCGAATGCCGGAGCGACCCCGATGCCGACTTCCCGCGCTACTTCGGCGGCGAGCTCATCGTCGAGCTGGCCGACGGCCGCGTGCTGCGCCACCACGAACCCATCAACCGCGGTGCGGCAGGCCGGCCCATCGCCAACGCCGACATCGTGGCCAAGTACCACGACAACGCGGCACGCGCGGTCGACCGTGCGCACGCCGACCACATCCTCAATGCGGTGCTGGGCATCGAGCAGGGCGAGGCCCAGGCCCTGGCCCGGTTGCTGGGCCGTGCCGCCAGCACAGGCTGAGCTTCCCCAGCGCCCGGGCAGGGCCGGGTCTGCCGCTACAGTCGCCCCCCATGGAGAGAACGATGAACGTCCCCGGCACCGCGCGCAGCGGCAGCCTGCCGCTGCGATGACCGGACCCTGGATGACGCTGGCGATCACGCTGGCGGTGCAGGCGATGGTGTCGATGGCCTTGTTGACATTGCCCGTCATGGCGCCGGTCGTGGCGCCCGCGCTGGGCGTGTCGCCTGCGCTGGTCGGGGTCTATGTGGCCCTGGTCTATGCCGGCGCCATGGCCGCGAGCCTGGCCGCCGGCGCCGCCGTGGCCCGCTTCGGTGCGATCCGCGTGAGCCAGGGCGGCCTGGTGCTGTGCGCGCTGGGCCTGGCACTGTGTGCCGTGCCGCACACGGCCGCGAGCGCGCTGGGCGCCGTGCTGATCGGGCTGGGCTACGGGCCCATCACGCCCTCGAGTTCGCACCTGCTCAGCAAGAGCACGCCGGCGCACCGCATGTCGCTGGTGTTTTCGGTCAAGCAGACCGGTGTGCCGCTGGGCGGCATGCTGGCCGGTGCCTTGGTGCCCAGCCTGATGCTGCTGCTGGGCTGGCAGGGCGCGCTGCTGGTGTCGGCCGCGGCCAACCTGGTGTGCGCCGTGCTGGCGCAGCCCCTGCGCGCCACGCTGGACACCGACCGCGATGCGGGCAAGCCCATGGCGCTGGGCAACCTCGCGCAGCCGATCCGGCTGGTGCTGGCGCACCCGGCGCTCAAGATGCTGGCGGCCTGCTCCTTCGTGTTCTCGATCGCGCAGCTGTCGCTGACGACGTACCTCGTGACCTATCTGAACGACAGCCTGGCCTATGGGCTGGTCGCGGCCGGGCTGGCGCTGTCGGTCGCGCAGTTCGGCGGCGTGGCAGGGCGCATCCTGTGGGGCTGGGTGGCGGACCGCGGCATGGGCGCGCGGCGCATGCTGGCGGCGCTGGCGGCCGTGATGGCGGTCAGCAGCGCGGCGACGGCCGCCTTGGCGCCCAGCCTGCCGACGGTGCTGGTGCTGGCCGTGCTGGTCGTGTTCGGCGCCTCGGCCATCGGCTGGAACGGCGTGTACCTGGCCGAGGTCGCGCGCCAGGCGCCGCCGGGCATGGCCAGCGTGGCCACAGGCGGCACGCTGGCCTTCACCTTCTTCGGCGTGGTGCTGGGGCCGCCGGTGTTCGGCGCGATCTCGGGCCTGTTCGACAGCTTCCGTGCGGGCTACCTGGCGCTGGCCGTGCCCACGCTGCTGTGCTGCGTGGTACTGCTGCGTGCCCGGTCGTCGGCGGCCGGCCGCTGAGCGCAGGCGCTGGTGTGCGCCAGTGCGTTCAGGCGTTCGTCTTGCGGCGGGCCTTGCGGGCCGTGAAGCCGATGCCACCGGCCGCCAGGAACAGTGCCAGCGTCGAAGGTTCAGGCACCTCGTTGCGCGCGTTCTCGGTCACGATGGCAAGCGACTGGTAGCTGCGGTCGCCTTCTTCGAGGAAGCGGATGGTGTAGCGGCGCGAGCGGTAGTCCGGGCCGATGTCGTCGAAGTGCTCGTACAGGTCGTCCATGATGGTCGAATACAGGACGTAGTTGCCGTTCGGGTCATCGCTCTCGTCGTTCTCTGCCGCGCGCACGCTGTCCTGCGTGCCGTCGGAGCGGGTCAGTTGCCAGACGGCCTGGTTGAAGCCGTAACCCGCGTAGGGGCCGTAGGCGCCTTCCATGAGCGGGGCGAAGTAGTAGTCGACGACGTAGTGCAGCAGCGCCGTGACCTTGCCGACGGCGGCGGGTTCGCTCATGAACGGCGCGAACGAGTCGGCCAGGGTGTACTGCCGCGTGCCCTCGCCAGGCCAGTGGGCCGAACCGTCGATGCAGAACGCGAACGCCGTGCTGGGCAGGGTGTCGCTGCCGGACACGACGCTGATGTCGGTCATGGTGCCCATGTAGCCCAGAAAGGAATTGTTGTTGGTGACGGTGCCCTCGACGACGCTGGCGGCGGCCGGAGCGGACAGGCAGGCGCTCAGCGCGAGGGTGGACAGGAAACTCTGGACGTTCATGGTGTAGCGCTTGGGTATTGCAGGGTGCGCAAAGCATACAAACGGCATCAAAACTTCTGTGTGTGAAATCTCATGGTTTATCTGTACACAATCAATATCAAGCGAAGTGCTTTCTGCGCTCGTTTTGTTTTGAATGTTGAAAATTGACGCTGCGAGGTGCCGCCATCTGTCCATGCAGTGAGCAGCGCGGCCCTTTTGACCAGGCCCGCGTGAGCGGCGTGTGGGGTGTGCTCCTGGACTGCGGGGGCCGGTGCCGCCCGAGCGCAAGCCGCAGGTGCACGAGGCTGTGCGCGGCCGGCTCGCACAGGCCAGAACGCCGGTCTGGGGGCGCATCAGCGCGGGTGATCAGGCCCGGGACGCACCGGGGCTGGTGCGGCTGGCTGACCGCATGCGCGCGGGCTGCCCGGCGTTGGCCGTGCCCACGCTGCTGTGCTGCGTGGTGCAGCTGCGTGCCCGGTCGGAGGTGGCCGGCCGCTGAGCGCAGGCGCCGGCGCGCGCTGCTGCGTTCAGGCGTTCGGCTTGCGGCGGGCCTTGCGGGCCGTGAAGCCGATGCCGCCGGCTGCCAGGAACAGCGCCAGGGTCGAGGGCTCGGGCACTTCGTTGGTCTCTTTCTCCGTCACGATGGCCATGGACTGGTACCCCTCACCGTCCGGCTTTTGCAGGTAGCGGATGTCGTAGCGCTTGGAACGGTAGTCCGGCGAGATGTCGTCGAAGTTCTCGGACAGGTCATCCATGATGGTCTTGTACAGGTCATAGACGCCAACCGGGCGCTCGGGCCATGTGTTGGGCGCCGCGGCGACGCTGTCCTGCGTGCCATCGGAGCGGGTCAGCTGCCACACCGCGAGGTTGAAGCCGTAGCCGATATCGTTGCCGTAGGCGCCTTGCACGAGGGGGAGGTAGTAGGCGTCGATGGTGTAGTGCAGCAGCGCGGTCACCTTGTTCTCGGCGGCGGGATTGCGCATGAAGGGCGCAAAGGAGTCGGTCAGCGTGTACTGGCGGGGGCCGTCCCAGCCGGGGAACTGGGCCGAGTGGTCGATGCAGAACGCAAACGCCGTGGAGGCCAGGGTCTCGGTACCGGACAGGACCTTGATGTTGCTCATCTCGCCCATGTAGCCCTCGAAGTAGTTGGTGGGCGTCATGGTGCCCTCCACAACGGCCGCACCAGCAGGTGCGGCCAAACAAGCGGAGAGTGCGGCGGTGGCGAGAATGCTCTGGAGATTCATGTGTGGCTCTTGTGGTTGAAGTGGCCCGCAGAGCATACAAAGCTGATCAGAACTAATGTGTGTGAAATCTCATGGTTTATTTGTACACAATCAATATCAGTTGACGGAATTTTTGTGCCCGTTTTGTTTTGAGTGTTGAAAAGGTGAATTGACAATGCAAGAGCGCAGCTACCTGTTCGTGCCTGGTGACCGGCCCGAGCGCTTCGACAAGGCCATCGCGAGCGGCGCGCATGGCGTGATCCTGGACCTGGAGGATGCCGTGCAGCCCGAGCGCAAGCCGCAGGCGCGCGAGGCCGTGCGTGGCTGGCTCGCACAGGCGAGGACGCCGGTCTGGGTGCGCATCAACCCGGGCGACACACCCTGGTTCGCCGAGGACTGCAGCCTGTTGGACGCACCCATGGTGCGTGGTCTCATGGTGCCCAAAGCGCAGGACGCACAGGGCCTGGCGCAGCTGGCGGGACGGCTGCGCGAGGACCAGCGGCTGATTCCGCTGGTCGAAACCGTGGCCGGCTGGTTCGCGGCCCAGGCCATCGCGCAGGTGCCGCGCGTGCTGCGGCTGGCCTTCGGTTCGGTGGACTTCATGTCGGACTCGGGCATCCAGGGCGAGGCCGAGGAGATGAACAGCGTGCGCACGCAGCTGGTGCTGGTCTCGCGCCTGGCCGGCATCGCCGCGCCCATCGACGGCGTCTCGGTGGCCATCGACGATGCAGAGCAGCTCAACGCCGATGTACGGCGCTCGCGCCGCTTCGGCTTCGGCGCCAAGCTGTGCATCCACCCCAAGCAGGTGCCCGGCGTGCACCGGGGGTTTGCGCCGACCGCGGCCGAGCTGGCCTGGGCCGAGCGCGTGGTCGCGGCACTGGCTGCCGGCCCGCTGGGCGCGGTCACGGTGGACGGCAAGATGGTCGACAAGCCCATCGCGCTGCTGGCCCAGGCCATGCTGGCCGAGGCGCGCCCGGCCGACTAGCGGTCCGAACGGCGGTCTGGTCGGGCGTCCAGGCGCCGCCGCTCATGCTGAAATTCGGCGCGGCCCGTTGGGGGCCAGGACCCAACATGCCCGATCGGTTTCCCCATTCCACCATCCAATGCATCGCCGCGGTCGCGCAGCACCACCAGCTGCCGATCAATCCAGAACGGCTGATCGAAGACTATGCGCTCGGCGCCCAGGAGCCGCCTCCGGCCACGCTGCTGCGCATCGCCGCGGACATCGGCCTGAAGGCCAGCCACGAGCGGCTGGGCTGGGCCGGTCTGCTGGCCCAGCAGGGCGTGTACCCGCTGATCGCGCGGCTGGCCGACGGCCGCTGCGTGATCGTGGTCGGCGCCAAACGCGAGGCGGGTGCGCCGGCGGCCGATGGCAAGCCGGGCGGCCAGGTGGCGGTGCTCGATCCCGGATCGGAGCGTCCGACCGAGGTGAAGCTGTTCGAGCGCGAGGCCTTCGGCGCGCTCTGGCAGGGCGAGGTCTACCTGCTCAAGCGCCTGCACGCGCTGCCCGAGGCGCAGCAGCGTTTCGGCCTGCGCTGGTTCGTGCCGGAGATCATGAAACAGAAGGCCGCGCTGCGCGACATCGCCATCGCGGCGCTGGCCATGCACCTGCTGGCGCTGGCCTCGCCGGTCTTCTTCCAGCTCGTGATCGACAAGGTGCTGGTGCACCAGAGCATGTCCACGCTCTGGGTGCTGGCCGTGGGCGTGGTCATCGCGTTGCTGTTCGACGCGCTGTTCGGCTTCCTGCGCCAGCTGCTCACGCTGTCGGCCACCAACAAGATCGACATGCGGCTCACGCGGCGCACCTTCGCCAAGCTGCTGTCGCTGCCCATTGACTACTTCGAGACCACCACTGCGGGCGTGATCACGCGCCACATGCAGCAGGTGGAGAAGATCCGCGCCTTCCTGACCGGCCGCATGTTCTTCACGGTGCTGGACGCGACCTCGCTGATCGTCTTCCTGCCCATCCTGTTCGCCTACTCGATGAAGCTGGCGCTGCTCACGCTGGCCTTCACGGCGCTGATCGCCTGCGTGGTGGCGGTCATGGTGCCGGTGTTCCGGCGCCGGCTCAACGACCTGTACAACGCCGAGGGCGCGCGCCAGGCCATGCTGGTGGAGACCATCCACGGCATGCGCACGGTCAAGGCGCTGGCCATCGAACCGGCCCAGCGCCGGCTCTGGGATCAGCGCTCGGCCCAGTCCATCAACATGCAATTTCGCGTCGGCAAGATCGCGATCACGGGCGCTGCCATCACCGACTTCCTGGGCAAGCTGCTGCCCGTGCTCATCATCGCGCTGGGCGCGCAGCTGGTGTTCGACCAGGAGCTCTCGGTCGGCGCGCTGATCGGTTTCCAGATGCTGGCGGGCCGCGTGGTGCAGCCGCTGATCGCCATCGTCGGCCTGGTCAACGAATACCAGGAAACCGCCCTGGCCGTGCACATGCTGGGCGAGGTCATGAACCGGCCGTCCGAGGGCTCGGCCGGTGCCGGCGGGTTGCGACCGCAGCTGGGCGGTGCCGTGACCTTCGACGCCGTGAGCTTCCGTTATCCGGGCTCCAGCGTCGCGGCGCTGGACCGCGCGAGCTTCACGATCCCGGCGGGCGCCGTGGTCGGCATCGTCGGGCGCAGCGGCTCGGGCAAGACCACGCTGACCAAGCTGATCCAGGGCCTGTACAGCGTGCAGGAGGGCGTGGTCCGCTTCGACCGCGTGGATGCGCGCGAGATCGAGCTGGCCCACCTGCGCCGCCA
>DATKFT010000753.1:0-1502 GCA_035544335.1 Pseudorhodoferax sp. | reverse complement strand
CCATGCACGCCGGCCCAGGGCGTGGCGAAGACCTCGCAGCGGTGCAGCGGAACGGGTGCGCCCATCAGCGGTAGCGTGCCGCGCTGATGAACTGGCCGAAGCTCTCGCACCAGACGATGACCGTGGTGTAGCGGGCCACGTCGATGGACTCGGGCACCGGGACCAGGAAGTTGCGGAAGGTCCGCACATCGCCGACGCGGACCATGTCGGGCCTGACGCGCAGGAAGTCGGCCTCGGTCTCGACGAAGGCGGGCGACAGGTAAAGCTTGTAGTCCGGTCCCGGTGCGAGCGCGCCGGCCAGCGCGATGCTGCGCGGGGCCACGGTGACCGTGCCCTCACCCCAGTGCAGCAGGTCGCTGCCCTGCAGGTCGCGCCGGAACTGCGCGGTCCAGCGCACCTGCTGCGCGTGGGCCGCCAGTGCGCTGGCGTCGGGCCCGGGCGGCGCGGTCAGCAGGGGCAGCAGGTACACGCCCAGCCCGAAGCCCAGTGCCAGCACCGCGAGGTGCGAGAACAGCAGCAGCGTGGAACGTGCGGCGCGGGTCATGGGCAGAGCGGGTGGTCACACCGTGTCAGGGCGGTCCCGCCATTCTGGCCAGCGCAGGCCGGCCTGCCAAGCCCGCGCGCGGGCGGCTTCAGAACGGCGCGTCGTCTCCGCCATCGGCCGGGTCGGCCGATTCGGCCGTGGCGGCCGGCGCCGGCTGGCCCGGCTTGCCGAGCAGGTTGAGCACCTGCTTGCGCAGCGCTGCGTTCTCGGCTTCCAGCTCCTTGACGCGCTTGCGCAGCGCGAGCACCTCGTCCTCGCCGCTGCTGGCTGCCGCTTCGGCGCCGGACTCCTGCGTGGCCGCCTCGTCCTTCTCGCGCGGCGGCTTGCGCTTGGCTTCGCGCACGCGCTTGGCGGCCTGTTTGAGCTCGCCCGCGTCTGCGGCGGCACTCTGCTCCTCGGCCGGCAGGCTGGCCACGGCGGCCGCGGCGCTCAGCGTGAGCTCGCCCGACTTCACGGCGGCCACCACCTCGGGCGCGGCGCTCTGCTGGATCTTCTCGATCATCACGACCTGGTTGCTCTTCAGGCGTGCGGCGCGGGCCAGCGCCTCGCGGCTGTCCAGCGACTCGCCAGGCGGCAGCGGCGCGGCAGCCTGTTCGGGCGCCGCGTCCGCAACCGCCTCGGCCGGCGCGGCCTTGGCGCGCTCGCGGCGTGCGGCCACGATCTCGCGCTTGCGCAACGCCAGCACGCCGCGCTGGAAGTCGGACACGCTGCGCCGGCCCAGGTGCTGGTCGATCATCCACAGATGCACGTCTTCCATGGACTGAAAGCGCGTGTTCTGCACGGTCTGGAACGGCAGGCCGTGCTTCTTGCAGATGCCGTAGCGGTTGTGGCCGTCCACGAGCACGTCGCCCCACAGCACCAGCGCATCGCGGCAGCCTTCGGCCAGCAGGCTGCGTTCCAGCGCTTCGTACTCGTCCGGCGTCAGCGGATCGATGTAGGCCTTGAGTTCTTCGTTGAC
>DATKFT010000752.1:0-11901 GCA_035544335.1 Pseudorhodoferax sp. | reverse complement strand
TCCGCGGAAGCCCAGCTCACGCATCAACTGCAGGTTGCCGTCCAGCGCGCGCTGGACCACCGCGCCGACCTCGGGCGCGGGAAAGATGCCGCCGCGGCGGAATGCCAGCTCGTTCTGCTCGATCGCCGCCGCGGGGTCCTGGGCGTTCAGGATGGCCGCGGCCTTGCGTGCGCTGTCCGGGCGAACGATGCCGACAAGCACATGGCGCACCTGCACCTTGCCGGCCTGGACCCAGGGGCGCGATGCCTCCCAGAAGCGGTGGCACCACTGGCAGCCCGGATCGGTGATGACGTAGACGATCCTGCCGGCGCCCTCGCGTCCGTCACGGACCCAGGTCGCGGCTTCGAGCTTGCGCCACACCTGCGTGCCGCTGGCCTCGGCCGCCGACGCGCGAAGGGGAGAGAGAAGCATCGGAGCGGCGGTGCCGAGCAGCGCCGCCTTGAGCAGCCGCCGCCGTGCACCGGGCACGGGTCGGCCGGCAGGCGCTGTGGTTGATGTGGGATGGGGAAGAGCGCGCGGCGCGTTCATGGGTCGCATGTATCGGAATCCAGGGTCAGCGTTGTTGTGCGGATTCCGAGTCTGCACGCGGCCCCGGGGTTCCCCGGAGGGCGCGCAGCCCCGCGCACGAGCCTGCCATGCCCGCGCCGGCGGCAATGCCTGCAGCAGCTCAGTTCACGGTGATCCTGGCGGCACGGGCCACCTCGCCCCAGCGCGCGACCTCGTCGTGGGTGAGCGTCCTCAGCGCTTCGGGCGTGCCGCCACCGGCGTCCGCACCCAGCTTGGTCCAGCGCTCCACGAACGCCTTGTCCTGGAACGCGTTGTTGATGGCCAGGTTCAGGCGATCGACGACGGCCTTGGGCGTCTTCGCCGGTGCGTAGAGCCCATACCAGCTCGTGGCGTCGTAGTTGGGTGCGCCACTCTCCGCGATCGTCGGGACCTCGGGCAAATGCGGCGAACGTGACTTCGCGGTGACTGCGATCGCGCGCACGTTGCCCGACTTGATGTGCTGCAGCGCCGAGGGCATGGTCTCGAACATCAGCTGCACGTTGCCCGAGATCACGTCCACCATGGCCGGTCCGGATCCGCGGTACGGCACCTGGGTCATCTCGGTCTGCGTTGCGCTCTTGAAGTACTCCGCCATCAGATGCTGCATGGTCCCGGCACCCGGCGTCGCGTAGCTGTACTTGTCCGGGCCGGCCTTGAGCAGGGCGGTCAGTTCCGCGATGTTCCTGGCGGCCAGCCCGTTGTGGACGATCACGGCGTGGTTGACACGCCCGAGGAAGCCGATCGGCACCATGCCGCGGATGTCGTAGTTCAGCTTGGGATACACCGACTGCGCGATGGCGTGGTGCACGGCGCCGAAGAGCACGGTGTAGCCGTCTGGCTGCGCCTTCGAGGCCACATCGGCACCGACCGTGCCGCCCGCGCCACCACGGTTCTCCACGATCACCGATTGGCCGAGTTCGCGTTGCAGCTGATCGGCCAGCGCGCGCGAGAGGATGTCGACGGTCCCGCCCGGGGCGTACGGCGCGATGAGCCGCACGACCTGGCTCGGGTATTTCGGGTCGGCCAAGGCCGCACACAGCGGCCATGCGGCCACCCATGCGGCGGCCGCGCACATGCATCTGCGTTTCACGTTGTCTCCTGGTGGAATGGGAATGGGGCGGCCGTCGCACGCCCAGTGGTCTCAGTGGGGCCGCTCTGTGGCGGTCTTGCCGTAGCCGTCGCGCGTCTGCGGCAGCTTCATCTCGAGCAGCTTGGAGGCGACCTGCGTGCGCAGGATCTGCGCGGTTCCTCCCGCGATCGTGAACATGCGCGCGTCGCGCACATGCCGCTCCATCGGCAGGTGGCGGCCGTAGCCGGACGACCCGTAGAACTGCAGCGCGTCGTTGGTGACCTTGTTGGCGCTCTCGGCCGCGAAGATCTTGGCCCGCGCAGCCTTGTCCATGTCGGGGAACACCTCACCGCTGCTGGCAGCCTGGCGCAGCAGCAGGCGCGCCGCCTCCAGCTGGACGGACATGTCGGCCGCCATCCATTGCAGGCCCTGGAACTCGGAGAGCGGACGGCCGAACTGTTCACGGCGCTTGAGGTAGGCCAGGCCTTCCTCGAAGGCGCCCTGCGCGATGCCGAGCGCCACCGTGCCCGCGCCGACACGCTGCGCGTTGTAGGCATTCATCAGCGCGGCAAAGCCCCGGCGCAGGCCCCCCGGCGGCACGAGCAGCATGGATTGGTGGATCTTCAGGTCGCGGAACACCATGTGCGTCTCGGGAATCCCGCGAACGCCCATGGCGTAGAGGCGGCGCCCGATCACCAGCCCCTCGGGCCTGCCGTTCTCGCGCACGCAGAGGAAGGCGCCGATGCCCTGGTCCACGCCAGCGTCGAACACGCGCGCGAAGATCAGGTGCAGCCGCGAAACGCCGCCTCCCGTGATCCAGTACTTCTCGCCGTTGAGGATGTAGTGCTCGCCATGGCGATCGGCGCGCGTGCGCATCTCGCTGGCCGCGCTGCCCGCGTTCGGCTCGGAGATGCAGATCGCAGGCTTGTCGCCGTCCAGCACGAGCCCGGCGGCCAGCTTCATCTGCGCTTCGGTGCCGTAGGCCGCGATCGCGCCGATGGCACCCATGTTGGCCTCCACGGTGATGCGCCCCATGGTCGCGCAGGCCTTGGCCATCTCTTCGATGACGACCACGGCATCGAGGTAGGAGCGCCCCTGGCCGCCCAGCTTCCTGGGCAGTGTCATGCCCATGAAGCCGGCCTCTCGCAACAAGGCAATGTTGCCCCAGGGATACTCCTCGCTGCGGTCCGTCTCGGCCGCGGTGGGCGCGAACCTGCTTTGCGCAAGCTCTCGTGCGCGGGCCTGCAGCCCGCGCTGCTCGGGGGTGATGTCGTACATGTCAGCTCCTTCTTCGGTCAGACTTCGTTGAGCCAATCGGCCCGCACTTCGGCCGCGTTCTCGTCCAGGCGCGGCGGCGGTCGGCGATAGGACGCGGGCGTGCGGGACAGCTTGAGCGGATTGGCCAGCAGGCGGATCTCGCCGCCCTGGGCCCATGCGCAATCCATGCGCAGCTCGGCGCCGCGCGCGCGCACATGCGGATCGTCGAAGACCGCAGGCAGGTCGTTCACGGGTCCACACGGAACGTTCACGCGCTCCAGGGCCTGCAGCCAGAAGGCCCGCGGCCGCGTCTTGAGGCGGCCTTCGACGATCGCGCAGACCTCCTCGCGGTGCCGGATGCGCATTGCGTTGGCCGCGTAGCGCGGGTCGGCCGCCACGCCCGGGATCTCTGCCACGTCGCACAGGCGCTGGAACTGCGCGTCGTTGCCGACCGCCAGGATCATGGGCGCGTCCTGGGTCGCGAAGACCTGGTAGGGAACGATGTTGGGATGCCCGTTGCCCAGGCGCGTCGGGCGCTCGCGAGCGCTCAGGTAGTTGGTGCCTGCGTTGACCAGCCAGGCGATCTGGGTGTCGAGCAGCGCGATGTCGATGTGCTGGCCCAGGCCGCTGCGCGTGCGCTCCTGCAGCGCGGCCAGGATGCCCACGGCCGCGTACATGCCGGTCATCACGTCGGCGATGCCGACCCCGACCTTCATGGGCTGGCCCTCGGGCTCACCGGTCAGGCTCATGATGCCGCCCATGCCCTGGATCAGGAAGTCGTAGCCCGGCCGCGGGGCATAGGGGCCGGTCTGGCCGAAGCCCGTCACCGAACAGTAGATGAGACGTGGGTACCTCGCGCTGAGCTGTGCGTAGTCCAGGCCGTACCTGCGCAGCGAGCCCACCTTGTGGTTCTCGACCAGCACGTCGGCCTTGTCGATCAGACGGTGCAGCAGTGCAAGGCCATCGCTGGATGCCATGTCGATCGCGATCGAACGCTTGTTCCGGTTGGCCGACAGGTAGTAGGCGCTCTCCTGGGTCGCGTCACCCGCTGTGTCGTTGACGTACGGCGGGCCCCACTTGCGCGTGTCGTCGCCCTCGCCTGGCCTTTCGACCTTGACCACGTCGGCCCCCAGGTCGCCGAGCAGCTGAGTCGCACTGGGGCCGGCGAGGATCCTGGACAGATCCAGGACGCGCAGACCGGCCAGGGCATCGGGGTGCAGGGCATTCATCGCAGACTTTCCTCTCCTCGAAGCAGCCGGCATCGCAACGGCTGCAGCAACCGCGCTGCAACCTGTCTCCGGCTTTCTTCTTGATGTCGAGCCGAAGTCTAGAATTCACGAATCTCACGTTCAATTGAATTTGTTTTCAATCAATGGCAAGGCAGGGCATGGGCGAAAAGAACGCAGGCGTCCCCACACTCAAGCAGCTGGAGCTGTTCCTGATGCTGGTCTCCGCCGATGGCATCGCGAATGCAGGGGCCAGGCTGGGCATGACGCCGTCTGCCACCAGCCACGCGTTGCGCGCGCTCGAGACGGCCTTGGGCACCGAGGTCATCGACCGCAGTGCCACGGGTGTGAAACTGACCCACACGGGCCAGGCCATCCTCCCGCACGTGCGCGACGTGTTCGCGTCCATGCAGATCATCCGGGCCACCGCCAGTGCGGGCGCCAGCCTGCAGAGCGGCCTGCTGACCATCGGCTCGCATGGCGCGAGTTCGTCCCTGAACGTCCTGCCCCCCATCCTGGAACGCTTCAAGCAGCGCTACCCGGGCATCGATGTCTTCGTGACCGAGAAGCCGGACGTCGAGATCGAGCGCGACCTAGTCGAACGGCGGATCGAGATCGGTGTGGTCGCGCTGCCCAAGCCCGACCTGGACACGCAGATGCTCGCCGTCGACGAACTGCTCGCCGTGCTGCCGCCGGACCATCCGCTCGCGCGCCTGGACACGGTGCCCGTGAAAGCGCTGGCCGAGCATCCGTTCGTGATGACGCACGCCGGCTCACAGCCCGTGATCGCGCGGATGTTCGCGCAGGCGGGCGTCAAGCCCCGCATCGTGCACGACCTCACCCAGATCCTCTCCATCCTCGAGTTCGTGCGGCGCGGCCAAGGCATCTCCGCGCTGGCCTCGCTGGTGCTGCCGCTCGACTACCAGGGCGTGGTGTACCGGCGCATCCGCCCGGCCTCGACGCGCCGCGTGGGCCTGGCCTGCCTGGACGAGCGCCGGCTTTCTCCCGTGGCCCGGGCGCTATGGAACCAGGTGCGCGACACCCGGTCCGCGGCTCCGTCGGCGCGGCCCCAGGCGCATGTCCAGGCGCTGGTGGCCAAAGCCTGATCGTGCAGCCCAGACACGGGCAGGGGCCGACCGGGCCACGGGCCCACGGGTCGGCGAAGAGGCTCAAGCGCCCCTGCTGCTTGCGCGCGCGTCCACCCAGTACACCGCCGCGGGCAGGGTCTGCAGCGCATCGGCCAGACGCAGCGGCCCGCGCGGCAGCCGGCGCGGCACATGGCCCAGCAGCTCCAGTGCGGTCACGTCGCCGGCACAGCCGTTCCAGTCCTTGAAGGCCGGCGTGAGGTCCACGCTGGCGTCGCCCCAGCAGGCCTCGCCCACGGGCGCGGCGTCAAGGCTCTTGAGCAGCCGCGCGAACAGGCGCGCAGCCAGCACCACGAGCAGGCCCTCGGACGTGCGGCGCGCATAGGCCACCACATGCTCGCGCGCGCGGCCCGTGCCGCGCAACGGGATGTAGGCGCCGCGTTCGAGCAGCGCCGGGTCTTCGCGACGCAGCGCCAGCAGCCGCCAGGTGGCCCACAGCTTGAGCCGCCCGTCCGCGGGCGTGGCGGCCATGCGCGCGAGGCCGGCCAGGCGATCGGCATCGTCCAGCAGCAGCAGGGCCTCGTGCGCGGCCAGCGTGCCCTGGCGCTGCGCGTAGTCCACCGGCCGCCGGTTGTCGGGGTCGACCAGGCTCAGGTCCTGCATCTCGTTGCCCTGGTAGATGTCGGGCACGCCGGGCGCGCTGAACTTGAGCACCACCATGGACAGGCTGTTGAGCGCGCCGAACCAGGCCAGCTGCCCCGCCAGCGCACGCAGATCGGCCAGCGCAGGGTTGGGGCTCAGGCGGCCCAGCACGCCGTCCACAAAGGCCTGCAGTGCCTGCTCGTACTCTTCGTCGGGCCGCACCCAGCTCGTGCGCAGCTTGGCCTCGCGCGCGGCCTTGGCCATGTAGGCGCCCATGCGTTCGCGCAACGCGGCCAAGGCCTGGACATCCATGGCGCCCTCATCCGGGCTGGGCAGCACCCCCAGCAGCACCTGGTAGAACAGCAGCTCGTCGTCGCGCGAAGGCGCGGGGCCGCTGGCCAGGTCGCGCCGCAACGAGCGCGTGAGCTGGTGCCAGCGCATGAGTCCCAGGCGCCACAGCGCGGGCCGCTCCGACAGCACGGCGATGCGGTTGCGCACGTCCTCCGAGCGCTTGTTGTCGTGCGTGGAGGTGGCCAGCAGCGTGTGCGGCCAGCGCTCGGCGCGGTCGGCGCTCGCGCCATGGAAGGCCTGCACGCTCAGGCCCTGGGCCGTGGGGTCGCCACCCACTTCGTTCAGCGAGACCAGCTGCAGGTGGCGGTAGAACACGCAGTCCTCCACGCCCTTGGCCGCCAGCGGCGCGCAGAACTGCTGGAAGCGCCAGGCGAAGCGGCGCACGGGTAGCAGCGCGTCGTCGCCGCTCCCTGGCGTGGGCTCGGCCAGCAGGCAGGCGCGCAGGAAGTCGAACACGCTCGCATCGGCGATCGCGCTGCGCCGGCGCGCCTGGGCCACGGCCCAGGCGATGAAGCGCAGGTCTTGCTCGCCGGCCTGCTCGACCACGTAGGTGCGGTACACCGGCATCGCGGCCGCGACCTCGGCGATGGCGCTGCGCAGCGTGGTGAAGCCGTAGTCGCGCGTGCGCCGGTTGGCGCTCGCGATGCGCTTGAGCTGCGTGGCCAGCAGGCTCAGATCGGCGCCCAGCGCGCCATGGGCCACTGCCAGCTTGGCGTCGAACACCATGTCCTCGCAGCTGCCCGCCATGCCCGTGAAGCCGCGCCACACGCGCTCCATGCGCGCAGCCTGGCTGCGGTCGCTGAACAGGCCGTTGAGCAGCGCACCGAAGCGGTAGCCGGTCGTGCCGTGCAGACGCCAGTCCTGCGGCATGTCGGCATGGGCGGCCGTGATCTTCTCGGCCACCACGTACAGCGGCAGCCCGCCTTCGGGCGGCGCCGGCTCGTCCGAGCGCAACTGGGCGCGCCGGCGTGCATGGCCGTCCTGCAGTCGTGCGAAGTACTGCGCCGGGTCGCGCAGGCCGTCGGGATGGTCGATGCGCAGCCCGTCGACCACGCCGGCAGCCGTCAGGTCCAGCGCCAGCGCGTGCGTGGCCTCGAACACCTGCTCGTCTTCCACGCACAGCGCGGCCAGCTCGTTGATGTCGAAGAAGCGCCGGTAGTTGATCTCGTCGGCCGCCACGCGCCAAAAGCCCAGCCGCCAGGCCTGCACCTCCAGCAGCGCGTGCAGCGCATCGCGTCCGCCCGCGCCGTTGAGCCACACGAGTGCGGCATCGATCGCGCGCTCGGCCTCGCGGCGCTGCGCGATGCAGGCCAGCGGCTGCTGGCGCAGCCGTGCGGCGGCCGCGGCGCGTTCGCGCGCGCCGGCTGCGCCCAGGTCCTCGCGCGGCGGTATCGCGTCGGCCCGCTCGGCCAGCGCCGTCAGGGCTTCGGCCGTGTCGGCGTCGGCCGCCTGGTCGGCTGCCAGGCGCAGCACCGCGCCCCAGCTGCCCGGGTCGGTGGCGACGCGGTGCGCAAAATAGCCCAGCACGAAACGCCCGGCCGGCGCATCCCAGTGCAGCTGCAGCTCGCCGCGCTCGAGCACCTCGCCATAGGGTGCGCCCAACAGCGGCAGCAGCAGCTTGCCGGCCATCGTCGGGTCCAGTGGCCGCCAGTCGATGTCGAAGAAGCCGGCGTAGGCCGAGGCCTGGCCATGCGCGAGCACGTCGGCCCACCAGGGGTTGTCGCTGCCGATCACACCCATGTGGTTGGGCACGATGTCCAGCAGCAGCTTGAGGTCCAGCGCCCGCGCCGCCATCGCGAAGCGTTCGAAGCCCTCGCGGCCGCCGAGCTCGGGGCTGATCTCGCGCGGATCGGCCACGTCGTAGCCGTGCAGGCTGCCGGGCCGCGCGCGCGTGATCGGCGAGCAATAGACATGGCTCACACCCAAAGCCTGCAGGTAGGGCAGGATGGCCTGGGCGGCCGCGAAATCGAAATCCTTGTGGAGCTGCAGCCGGTAGGTGGCGCGCGGAATGGTGGCGGTCATGCGGTGAACAGGTTCACGCGGACGGACCAGGGCGGCATGCCGGCCTCCGCGTGCGAGACATAGATGCGCTGGCTGTCGGGCTGGCCGGGGAGCGTGGGCGCCGGAGCCGCCACAGGCTCGTCTTGCAGGTTGGCCTGCAGCTCCCAGCGCGCGCCGCCCGCCAGCGGCCAGACCACGTGCACGAGGCCGCCCGTCCCCAGTGAGCGGCCGCCACCGGGCGCTGCGGCCAGCAGCGGCAGCAGATGCTGGTGGCGCAGCTGCAGCAGCCGGCGCACCAGCGCCAGCCGCTCACGGTGCGGCGAGGTCTCACGCTCGGCCCAGCGCAGCTTGGACGCCGCGAACGTGGACTCGGCGTTCGGGTCGGGAATGCGTGCGCGGGCAGCCTCGTCGGCGAAGGCCGCGAAGCGCTTGAACTCGGCGCGCCGCCCCTGGCGCACGGCATCGGCCAGCTCGCCTCGGAAGTCGCAGAAGTACAGGAAGGGCGTGGACGCTGCGAACTCCTCGCCCATGAACAGCATCGGAATGTGCGGTGCCAGCAGCAGGCAGGCGTACAGCGCCTCGAGCCGGCGCGCCGGCGCCAGCCGGTCAAGCCGCTCGCCCAGCGCGCGGTTGCCGACCTGGTCGTGGTTCTGCAGGAAGGACACGAAGGCCGTGGGCGGCAGCGCGCCGCTGGGCTCGCCGCGTGGCCCACCGTGGTGGGGCGAGACCTGGCCCTGGAACACGAAGCCCTCGGCCAGCGCGCGGCCCAGCAGCTGGGCCGGCTCCCGGGCATAGTCGCCGTAGTAGCCGTCGGTCTCGCCCGTGGCCAGCACATGGGCCGCGTGGTGCAGGTCGTCGTTCCACTGTGCGCTGGCCGCGCCCGGACGGGCCAGCCGGCTGGCCTGGTTGAGGTCGTTCTCGAGCACGAGGTGCACAGGGCGCTGCGCGCCCGGCCCGCTGGCGCGGCGTTCCAGCGCCTGGGCGATCTCCTCGACGATGGACAGGGGCGAGTCGTCGCGGATCTGGTGCACGGCGTCCAGGCGCAGGCCGTCGCAGTGGAACTCCTCGATCCAGTACAGGGCGTTGGCGACGAAGAACGCGCGCACTGCGGCGTGGTCCGCACCGTCGTAGTTGATGGCCGCGCCCCAGGGCGTCTGGTGCGCCGCATTGAAGAACTCGGGGCAGTAGCCGTGCAGGTAGTTGCCATCCGGCCCGAAGTGGTTGTAGACCACGTCGACAAGCACCATGAGTCCCAGACCATGGGCGCGGTCCACCAGCGCACGCAACTGGTCGGGCCTGCCGTAGCCGGCCTCGGGCGCGAACAGCAAGACGCCGTCGTAGCCCCAGTTGCGCGCGCCCGGCGTGTCCGCCAGCGGCATGAGTTCGATGGCCGTGATGCCCAGCGCCGCGAGCTCCGCGAGCCGCTCCGTGGCGGCCGCGAACGTGCCTTCTGGCGTGAAGCTGCCGATGTGCAGCTCGTAGACCACGGCCTCGTGCCAGGGCCGGCCGCGCCAGGCCGCGTCCTGCCAGGCATAGGCGGACGGGGCGACGACCTCGCTGGGACCGTGCACGTCCTCGGGGTTGTAGCGCGATGCCGGATCGGGCACGGGTGTGCCGCCGTCGAGCCGGTAGCGGTAACGTGTGCCCGCGCCGGCCTGCGGCAGCACCGCTTCATGCCAGCCGTCGGCCAGCGCCTGCATGGCATGGGCGCCACCGGACTCCAGCAGCAGCTCGGCCTGGCGTGCGGCGGGCGCCCACAGCCGGAACCGCGTCCCGCCCGCGGCGAGGACCTGCGCACCGAACTGCATGTTCAGCGCAACCGGCTCGGGGGGTCGCGCGGTTCGTCCTTGGAAGGCCACCAGCGCTCCAGCTGGGCCGCAGCCCACTCCTTGCCGCCCAGTCCGAAGGCCAGGGCCAGGGCCAGTACGACGCCGCCCAGGATCAGCAGGAAGGCGTCACGCACGATGCTGCCGCCCACGCCCATCTGGTCCAGCGCGATCATGACCACGAAGGCCAGGATCGCGTAGTAGGCGATGCGGCCCAGCGCCTGCCCGTCGCGCATGCCCACGCCCTTGCAGTAGGTGGCCACCGCGTTGGACAGAAAGCGCGCGAAGTAGGCACCGAAGGCCAGCACCAGCAGCGCCACGATGAGCTGCGGCACGAACAGCATCACGCGGCTCAGCAGCTCGGTCACGTGCGTGAGCCCCAGGCCGTTGAAGGCAACGATCAGCGCAGCCAGGATCACGACCCAGTAGGCCAGCACGCCCAGCACGCCGATGGTGTCGATGTGGGTGCCGCCCTGCTGCAGGAAGCCGTCCAGGCCCGCGCGCTTGGTGACGATGTGGAAGTTGATCGCGCGCAGGCCCTTCTCGACCGCGAAGCGCACGGCCTTGGCCACCAGGAAGCCGGCTGCCAGCACGAGCAGCGCGACCGCCAGCCGCGGCAGGAAGGCGCCGGTCTGGATCAGAAACGCCCGCAGGGGCTCGAGCATCACGTTGATTTGTTCCATGGGTCCGCCTTTCGCTTCAGGCCGGCTGCGGTGCAGTGCCGGCCAGGGCCAGGATGCCGGCCAGCGGGATGTGCACCCAGTCCGGCCGGTTCTCGAGTTCGTAGCGCAGTTCGTACAAGGCCTTCTGGAGCTCGAATAGCGCCAGCAGGCCCATGGCCTGGTCGGAGACCGCCAGCGGCGTGCCCGCCAGTGTGTCCCGGTAGCTCTGCAGGAAGGCCGCGCGCGAGGCGGCCTCCCACTCGCGCGCCGGTGCGGTCATGGGCGCGGCCTCCTCGGGCGTGTGGGCGGCATGGCGCAGCGCGACCGCCCGGGCGTAATCGAACGAGCGCAGCATGCCGGCCACGTCGCGCAGCGGCGACTGCTTGGCACGGCGCTCGGGGAAGGCGCGGCCCGGCTCGCCCTCGAAGTCCACGACCACGAAGTCGTTGCGCGTGAGCAGCACCTGGCCCAGGTGGTAGTCGCCGTGGATGCGGATCTTCAGGCCCTCGTTCTCCAGCACGCCGCCGGCCGCGATGCGCTGCGCCAGTGCGGTGCTGGCCGCCAGCACCTCACGTGCCTCGCCCTGCATGGCCTCGGGCAGGCGCGGCAACGCGGCGTGCAAGAGGTCCAGGCTCTGGCGCAGGTCGGCTGTGGCCTGCTCGCGGCTGGCCACCACGTCGGCCGTGGTCAAGGGTTCGGGATCGAAGGCCGCATCGCCGCTGCGGGTGGCCAGCGCCAGGTGCAGCTCGGCGGTGCGCCGGCCCAGCGTCTGCATGAGCGCGAGGTGGGCGCCGTGCACGTCGTCGGGCAGCGCGGCGGCCACGGGCGTGCGCAGCTCTTCGAGGTGGCGCTCCAGGTAGCCCAGCAGGTAGGTCCAGCCGTCGCCCTGGTTCTCCACATGGGCCTGCAGCAGGGCCAGCGTGCTGATGCTGCCATCGGCCGCGACGAACTCCACGGCGCCAGCCACGGGCGCGCACTGCGTGAAGCGCGCCACCTCGGTCAGGAAGCGGCCGACCTCGAACTCGGGGTTCTGGCCCTTGCGGATGCGCCGGTAGCCCTTGAGGAACAGGCGCTCACCCACCATCACGATGGTGTTGCTGCTCTGGGCCTTCTGACGCTCCACCGTGAGCTGCTCGGGCGCACTGCCGGCCAACTCGGCGAAGGCCCGGGTCGGCACAAAGCGGATGCTGCCGGTGTCGGTGGCCAGCGCGCGGCCCGCGCCGATGGCCGTGATCA
>DATKFT010000751.1:0-12163 GCA_035544335.1 Pseudorhodoferax sp. | reverse complement strand
TGGCGGTGCTGAGCGCGCCCGCCTGGGCGCAGTACGAGCAAAGCAGCCAGGAGTGGGTCGAACAGATGCTGGCCCAGTTGCCGGCGGACGCCAAGGGGCCGCTGCGCATGGAGGTCAGCGTGGGCGCGTTGGACAGCCGGCTCAAGCTGGCGTCCTGCGCCCAGGTCGAGCCTTATCTGCCGCCCAACACGCGCCTGTGGGGGCGCTCCCGGCTGGGCCTGCGTTGCGTCGATGGCGTCACGCGCTGGAGCGTGTTCCTGCCCGTGACGGTCAAGGCCTTCGGTCCGGCCTGGGTCTTGCGCGGACCGGTGGCCCAGGGCGCCGTGCTGACGGCCGACGACGCCGAGCAGAGCGAAGTGGACTGGGCCGAGGACCGTTCGCCGGTGCTGGCCGACCCGGCGCTGTGGGTCGGGCAGATCGCCACGCGCAGCTACATGCCGGGCCAGGCCATCCGCCAGTCCATGGTCCGCGCGCCGCTGGCGTTCCAGGCCGGCGCCCAGGTGCGCGTGCTGGCCCAGGGCACGGGCTTTTCGATCAGCTCGGACGGGCAGGCGCTGACGGTGGGCGTGATCGGCCAGACCGCGCGCGTGCGCATGGAAAATGGGCGCATCCTGACGGGCATGGTTCTGGATGCCCGTACAGTTGAATTGGCCATGTGACCCCGGATCGGCAAGGAATTCGCATGCAAGGCCTCAAGTCGTTCCAGAAACTGCCGATAGCATCTGCACGATGCCCCGAATGCGGGGCGCATGGAGAGTGCAATGAAGATCGGACACACGCCCGAACCGGGCCAGGGAGTCACCCCCCCGGCCAAACGGCCCGGGCCGGAAACGGAGGCCGCCGCCCAGGCGAAGGCTGCCGCCGTGCGCCAGCCGGCGTCGGCAGGCGCGTCCGTGTCCGTCTCCACGCTGGGTCGCACGCTGGAGGCCTCGCGCCGGGCGGACGCGGGCGACATCGACCAGGCCAAGGTCGACGAGATCAAGGCCGCCATTGCCGATGGCAGCTACCGGATCGATCCCGAGGCCATTGCCGACAAGATGCTGGCCAACGCGCAGGAGATGCTGCCGTCCAAGGGGAGCGTGGCCGGCCACTGAACTTATTGAGCCCGGCTTCGCACGCGCACCACCCCAGGAGCCGCTGCCATGGCGGCTGATCTCTTCTCTGAGCAACTGGCCGAGGTCGAGGCCGGGCTGGACACCCTGACCGAGCTGCTGCTGCAAGGCGACGCGCCCGCCTACGAGCAGGGCATGCAGGCGCTTTGGCAGTCCCTCACGCAGCTGGTCCACCACGCCCATGGCGGCGACCGGCCGAACCCCTTGCCTGCCACCCAGTCCGAGCGCCTGCACCGCGTCGCGCGGATGCTGGGGCGCCAGCGCGACCAGCTCGCGCGCCGGGCCGTGGTGGTGGAGCGCGCGCTTTCCGTGGTGCTGCCGCAAGCACAGCCGACCTACCAGCCGCCGGGCCGCCGCGCCGGTGGCTTCAGCGGTCCCGCACCACGGATTTTTTCTGCCCCTGCCCGCTGACACCGGGTGCCGCAGCCACAACGCCCCCGGCACCGGGGGCGTTTTGCTTGGTGGCCGGCCTGCACGTTCCCGCAGGTCAAAGGAGATGCACCGCCATGTGCCCGAGGTCCTGACGGAGTGGGCGATCTAGGTGGAAAGTTTTCCGTCACCGATTTGAGTGATTTATTTCACAAATTCAGACGGAGTAGCGTTATTTTCGTGAACAAATCAACAAAATGTAAAAATATGGTCTGGCATGAAACATGCTCGAATCCTCGCGTGAAACGCACACTCACCTTCCTCCCCATTCCCGCGCTCGTGGCAGCTGCGCTGCTGATCTACCTGCAGCGCGACCACCTTGGCAGCCGTGAACCGCAGGAGGCGACGCTGGCGCCCAGCGCAGTCGCCCAGGAGGCGCCCGCTGCCGCCGAGCTGCCTGTCGCTGCGGCCGCGCCTGCGCAGCAATGCCTGGCCGAGACCGAGCGCAACGTGGTGGTGCCCGTCGCGCAGAGCGAAGCCGATCCCGAGGCGCTGCCCTTCGCCGACGGGGAGCTGCTCGCGGTGCAGGACGCGTCGGGCGGTGCCGAGCAGGGCGTGCCGGTGCGGACCGACGAGCGCAGCGGCACGGCCGTCGCTGCGCTGCCGGTGGGCGCCGGGGCGCAATGGCCCGTGGCCTATGCCGCCGCCATGGCGCGTGGACCTGGCCTGCCGACTGGCCTGACGGACGTCGGCCTGGGAGGCGGCAGTAGCCGCGCGCCGGCGCGCCGCGGCGATGCGGCCGGGGGTCGTGGCCCGGGGCAGTCCGGCGGCGACCCGGGTGCAGGCGATGGCGGCGCGGACACTCCCGTTGTGGGTGGCCCAGGGCCCGGCCAGCCAGGGGGAGAGGGACCGTCGACCCCCCGCCCGCCGCTGACCGTGCCGGGTGACGGTCCGCCCCCCGAGGTCGCCGGGCCTGTTGACCAGCCACCGGAACTGCCCAACCCTGTGCTGGTGCCCCCGGGTTCTCCGCCGGACGCGGGCCCGGGCCCGATCGACACCGCGCCGGTGCTGCCAACGGAACCAGGGCCCACGGGTCCGGCCACGCCGGGCGCGGCGGACGTGCCGGAACCCGGCGCACTGGCCCTGCTGAGCATGGCGCTGGCGGCCATGGCCGCGGCCGTGCGGCGGCGCCGGCGGAGCTGAGCGGCCACCGCGGCGCATCGGGCGCCGCCCGCGGCATGCATGCCCCGCCGTTGCGGGGCATGTGCTTTTCTGAGGGAGGGGGCTTCCCCGTGCGGCCCGCGCAGGCGCACATGGGAGGACGAGAGGACGAGAGGACGGGGGGAGCAGCGCCGCGAATGGGCGCCCTGGTCCGCCTCAGTGCGCGCGCATCTTGGCGCGCAGCCGCGCCACCGACTGGCTGTGCAACTGGCACACGCGCGACTCCGTGATGCCCAGCACGGCCGCGATTTCCTTGAGGTTCAGGTCCTTCTCGTAGTACATGCTCATGATGTACTGCTCGCGCTCGGGCAGCGACTTGATGGCCTCGACCAGCGCGTGGCGCAGGCGCTCGTTGCGCAGCAGGTTCAGGGGATCGGAGTCGGTGTCGCCGGTGTGGCGGTCCAGGAAGCCCTCGTCCTCCTCGCCGCCACCCATGTCCTCCAGGTAGACCAGCTGGGTGCCGCGCACCTTGTTCAGCAACTCCTGGTACTCGCCGAGCGCCATGCCCAGCTCCGTGGCGATCTCCGACTCCTTGGCACTGCGGCCCAGGCGTTGCTCCACGCGCTGCACGGCGCGCTCGATGTCCTTCTGGCTCTTGCGCGAGCCACGCGACATCCAGTCGCCCTCGCGCAGCTCGTCGATCATCGCGCCGCGGATGCGCTGCGTGGCGAAGGTCTCGAACTGCACGCCCTGGGCCGCTTCGTAGCGGGTCAGGGCTTCGGACAGGCCGATCATGCCGACCTGGATCAGGTCGTCCAGTTCCACGTTGGGCGGCAGCTTGGCGATCATGTGGTGCGCCAGCCGGCGCACGAGCGGCACGTACTGCCGGATCATGTGCTCGCGGTCGAGTTGGCCTTTGGCGGTGTACATCAGTGCCGCCCGACCGCCCGAAGGCACTGAAGTGTCCCCTCGGGGGGCGGCGATACGCGTCGCGACGAGCGTGGGGGCTTGGTCATCTCAGTCGCACCTCCCGGCCCGACGGCTGCAGGGCGCCGGGCTGGCAGGGGAAGAGGGGGGTGTGCTCGCACAGGCATCCTCACGCCATGAAGGGATTGGCGCCGTTCTCCAGCAGACGCAAGGCCAGCCGGCGCACGTCTTCGCTGCGGTCCTCGGCTTGCGGTTCGCTGCGCAGGGTGATCATGTCGGTTTCGCAGCCCAGAAAGGTCAGGGCGCATTTTTGCAGACTTCGGCCGGTTGTTCGCGCCAATTGGTCTGCGTTGCGAAGCGACGAGGTGACCAGCGACACCAGCGGGGGCGCCAGCCTGGCCTGTTCCTGGAACTGCTTGAGCGTGCGGTAGCCGCGCAGCAGCGCATGGCGGCCCGGCGACACGGCCAGCACGGGCTGGGCCTGGCTGCCGGCCAGCACGGGCAGCAGCAGTTCGGGCCGCGCGTAGAGCACCAGCACGCCGCAGCCTTCGAACAGCGCGCCCAGCAGGTCCAGCGGGCGCCGCGGTGCCTGGGCCAGCGCGCGCAGGCCGGTGGCGGCCGGCATCACGGCCCATTCCGAATCCTCGGTGGCGCCCAGCGCGCTCCATGGCGTGTGCTGCATGAGATCGACGAGGCCGGGATGGGCCTGCGATTCCAGGCTGGTGCCGTCCAGCACCACGGGCGGATAGCCGTAGCCCTGCAGCGCCTCGCACAGCTGCCACAGCAGCGCCTGTTCGTGGCGCTGCTCGCCCTGGCTGACCAGCGTGATCAGCCGCGCGGGCGCCGGTGGCTGGGCCTGGCGCAGGCTTGCGCCCTGGTCGGCGAAGGTGTCAAGCATGGACGCGGTCGGCGCGCGGCGCGCCGCCGCTGGCCGTGGAGAAGATGAAATGCAGGTCCGCGGCCTTGGGGTCGTAGGCCGAGCGCACGTTGCTGCGCATCGAGGCGGCGACCAGCTTGGCCGCGTCGGCCCGCTCGAAGTCCTCGGGCACGCGCTGGCCGTTGCAGATGCCGCGCACGAGCAGCTGGTGGCGGATGGTGGCATCCAGCACCGGGCCCAGCTTCACGGCCTCGTCCACCTTGGACAGGATGGTCTGCTGCACGCCACCGGTCTTGAAGGCGCCCATCACGTCGTCGAGCTGGTCGCCCTGGCCGCCCGCGTTGACGACCAGCAGGCGCTGCATGCCGGGCAGATCCAGCATGTCCAGCATGCCCTGCTTGCGCGGGTCGCGCGGGGCCACGCCGGTGGTGTCCACGAGCACCATCTTCTTGTTGGCCAGCAGGCCCAGCAGGTCCTGCAGCGCGGCGCGGTCGTGGGCCAGGTGGGCCACCACGCCCAGCATGCGGCCGTAGCTGCGCAGCTGTTCGTGCGCGCCCACGCGGTAGGTGTCCAGCGTGACGAGGCCGACGCTGGCCGCGCCGTGCAGCTGCACGCAGTGCGCGGCCAGCTTGGCCACCGTGGTGGTCTTGCCCACGCCCGTGGCGCCGACCAGCGCGAACACGCCGCCTTCGGCGTACAGCGGCGCGGCCTGCTCGTCGGTGTGCAGGTTGCGCTGCAGCACCTCCATGATCCAGTGCACGGCCTGCGCGGCAGAGAAATCGGCCGGCATGCGCTCCAGCAGCGCGCGCGCCAGGCTCGGCGAGTAGCCCGCGCGGATCAGCTTGAGCATGAGATTGGACTGGATCGGGTCCTGCTTGGCCTGGCCCAGCCAGGCCAGCGTGTTGAAGCGTTCCTCGATCAGCTCCTTCATGGCGTGCAGTTCGTCCACGATGCCCTGCGGGGCGGGCGCGGCCACGCTGGGCATGGGCGCGGCATGCGGGCGGGTGCGCAGCACCTCCTTGACGAAGGGCAGGGCATGGGCGGCCGGCGCCGCGGCTTTGCGGGGCTCTTGCGGGCGGGCCGCCTGGGTTGCCTGCGCCGCGTTGGCGCTGGCCAGCCGTTCGGCCAGCTGCGCGAGCTGGGCCGAGGCCGTCGGCTTCTTGAGGCTCGGGGCCTCGCGGTCCGCGCGCTCGGCCAGCGTGGCGGCAGGGCGCTCCGCGATGGCCTCGTGGCGGCGGCGCAGCATGCGCTCGCGCACATAGTCCTGGAACGACAGCGTGCTCATCGCAAGCTGCTCGGCATCCTGCGCCACGGGCGTCTTCTCGGCCGCGATGGCGGCGCGACGCGGTGCCGCCTTGTGGGGCGCGGCGGCTGCGGCAGCCGGCCGTTCCTGCGGCGCGGCGACGGTGTCCTCGGCCGTGGCCATGACCTCCACGCCGTTGGGCGTCTGGCGGTTGGACAGGATCAGCGTGCCCTCACCGAATGCCATCCGTGCCTTGGCCAAGGCTTCGCGCGAGGTCGCGGCGGTAAAGCGTTGAATGTTCAATTTGCACCTCTGAGGATGGGGCCGATACGGATGGAGTGCGTTTCAGGGATTTCGCTGTGTCCGAGCACCTGCAGACGCGGCGCCACGCGGCGCACCAGGCGCGAGATGGCGTTGCGGATCTGGTCGGGCACCAAGAGGCAGGCCGGCACGCCGAGTTCTTCCTGCTTCATGGCCACGTCGGCTGCGTTCCTGGTCAGCAGCTCGGCCACGCTGGGGTCCAGCGAGGGGCCGGCGGCGCTGCCCAGGGCCTGGACCAGCAGGCGTTCGAGCGCGGGTTCGATGGCGATCACGTTGAGCTCGCGCGTGGGGCCGTAGATCTGCTGCACGATGGCCGGCGCCAGCGCGATGCGCACGCGGCGCGCCAGCTCCACGGGGTCGCTGACGCTGGCGGCATGCTCGGCCAGCGATTCGACGATGGTGCGGATGTCGCGGATGTGCACGGACTCCTCCAGCAGCAGCTGCAGCACTTTCTGGAACGTGGCCAGCGGCACCATCTTCGGGACCACTTCTTCGATCAGTTTCGGGGCCAGGCGTGTCACGTGTTCCACCAGTTGCTGGGTCTCGGTGCGGCTGAGCAAACGGGCTGCCTGCACCTGCATCAAGTGTGACAAGTGCGTGGCCATCACGGTCTCCGAATCAACAACCGTAAAGCCGGCCAATTGCGCGGCTTCCTTCTGGCGCTCGTCGATCCAGTGGGCGGGCAGGCCGAAGGCCGGGTCGGTCGTGGCCGTGCCGATCAGCGGCGTGCTGATGCCGCCCGGGTTGATGGCCAGGTACATGCCGGGATAGGCCTCGCCCTCGCCGACGACCACGCCGCGCAGGGTGATGCGGTAGGCGCTGGGCTTGAGCTCCAGGTTGTCGCGCACATGCACGGCCGGTGGCAAAAAGCCGACTTCCTGCGCGAACTTGCGGCGAACGCCCTTGATGCGGTTGAGCAGGTCGCCCTGGCGCGTTTTGTCCACCAGCGTGATGAGCCGGTAGCCCAGTTCCAGGCCCAGCAGGTCCACGGGCTGCAGGTCGTCCCAGCTGGCTTCGCCGTCGTGGGCAGGCGGCGCGGCCGCTGCCGCGGCGGCGGCCGCGACGGCTTCCTCGCTGGGGCGCTGCCCCAGCCGCCAGGCCAGATAGCCCAGCACCGAGGCCACGCCCAGGAACACCACGTGCGGCATGTTGGGCACCAGGCCCAGCAAGGCCAGGATGCCGGCCGTGATGGCCAGTGCACGTGGCGAGTCGAACATCTGCGCCACGATCTGCTTGCCGATGTCCTTGTCCTTGCCCACGCGCGAGACCACCATCGCCGCGGCCACGGAAATCAGGAGGCCCGGGATCTGCGCGACCAGCGCATCGCCGACGGCCAGCAGGATGTAGCTGTCGGCGGCCTGGCCGGCCGACAGTCCGTGCTGCAGCATGCCGATGGCGAAGCCGCCCACGATGTTGATGACCAGGATCAGGATGGCGGCGATGGCGTCGCCGCGCACGAACTTGCTGGCACCGTCCATGGAGCCGAAGAACTCGGCCTCCTCGGCCACCTCGGCGCGGCGGCGCTTGGCTTCCTTGTCGTCGATGAGGCCGGCATTGAGGTCGGCGTCCACCGCCATCTGCTTGCCGGGCATGGCGTCCAGCGTGAAGCGTGCCGAGACTTCGGCGATGCGCTCGGCGCCCTTGGTGATCACGATGAAGTTGATGACCACGAGCACCAGGAACACGATCAGGCCGACCGCGAAGTTGCCGCCGATCAGGAAGTGGCCGAAGGCCTCGATCACGGCACCGGCGGCGGCCGGGCCGGTGTGGCCCTCCATGAGCACCACGCGCGTGGACGCCACGTTCAGCGACAGCCGCATCAGCGTGGTCAGCAGCAGCACGGCCGGAAAGGCCGAGAAGTCCAGCGGCCGCACCATGTAGGCCGCCACCATCATGACCATCAGCGCCATCGCGATGTTGACGGTGAAGAACGCGTCCAGCATCCAGGGCGGGATCGGCAGCACCATGAGCGAGAGCACGGCCACCACGAGCACGGGTGCGGCGACGCCGCGCAGGTGGTTGCCGTTGCGCTGCAGCCAGGCCAGCAGGGCTTGCGGAGAGGTCGGCATCAGCGTGGCCCCACGGGACGCAGTTCATCCAGCGGCGCCTGCGGATCGGCGCCGCCGCCGACGGTGCTGGATTCGGCCACCACGGTCTTGCCCAGCGGGTCGAGCTCGGGCGGCACGAAGGGCTCGGGCTGCTGCTCGGGCATGGGGCCTTCGCCGCGCATCGCCGCCTTGAGCCGGTACACATAGGCCAGCACCTGGGCCACGGCCGTGTACAGCGCCGAGGGGATCTCGCCGTCCAGCTCGGCATGCGCGTACAGCGCACGCGCCAGCATGGGCGATTGCAACACCGGCACCGCGTGCTGCTGCGCCACCTCGCGGATGCGGAAGGCCAGCAGGTCCGCGCCCTTGGAGACGACCTGCGGCGCGGCCATGGTCTTCTCGTCGTAGCGCAGTGCCACGGCGAAGTGGGTCGGGTTCATGAGCACGAAATCGGCCTTGGGCACGGCCTGGATGCTGCGGCGGTTGGCGATCTCGCGTGCGCGCTGGCGCAGCTTGCCCTTGAGCTGCGGGTTGCCTTCGGATTCCTTGTACTCCTGCTTGACTTCCTGGTGCGACATCTTGAGCCGCGACTTGTGCAGGAAGATCTGCATCGGCACGTCGAACATGGCCACGACGAAGACCACCAGCAGCAGCAGCGAGACGCCCATGGTCAGCCAGCGGCCCAGCATGACGATGGCGCTGGCCGACGGCTGCAGCACCATGGAGGCCACGGTCTGCACGCTGCCGCGCAGGTACAGCCAGGCCACGATGCCCAGCACGATGGTGATGGCCAGCAGCTTGCCGGTCTCGACCAGCTTTTCCTTCGTGAACATCTTGCCGAGGCCGCTGAGCGGGTTGAGCCGCTTGAGGTCGGGGGTCAGGGGCTTGGTCGTGACGACCCAGCCGCCGGCCGCGATGGTGCTGCCGACCGCGGCCACCAGCACGATGGCGGCGAAGGCCAGGGCCACGCCCAGGCCTGCCAGCGTCATGGCCTGCAGCCGGTCCAGCATCAAGAGCGGCTGGACCAGCGTGTCGGCGCCAAAGCGCAGCTGGTGGTGCACGGCCTCCTGCAGCCGCTGGAAGATCCAGGGCGCCAGCACCAGCAGCGTGAAGCTGCCCACGCCCAGCACGGCGAGGTTGGACAGGTCGCGCGAGCGTGCGACCTGGCCGTCCTTGCGTGCCTGTGCCAGCTTGCGCTCTGACGCTGGCAGGTTGCGGTCTTGGCTGCTGGATTCCATGGATGTGGCTCGGGGTGAGCCGCATTGTGGGGAGCCAGCGCCGAAACTAAAGCGCGATAAGAAGGGGCTTGGCGCCCCTAATCAGCCGGGCCCGCAGGGCGCGGTGCCGTGCAGGCGCGCGCCGGCAGCCGAGGGCGCTCAGAACCCCAGGCTGGCCAGCAGGTCGTCGACCTGCGACTGGTCGGTGACCACGTCGTCGCGGCCCTGCGAGTCCACGACCGGGCCCTGCAGCCCGGTGCGCGCCTGCGCAGCGGCGGGCGCCGTGGCCGGCGGAGCGGTCTTGATCAGCAGCCCGACCAGTTGCTCCTCGATGGTCGCGGCCAGGTTGACGACGCGGGCGATCACCTGGCCCGTGAGGTCGTGGAAGTCCTGCGCCATCATGATTTCGGTCAGATGCTGGTCGATCTCGCGCGAAGCCTTGTCCACGTCGCCCAGGAAGTTGTAGACCACGCCGCGTGCCACGGCCGCGACGGGGTCCTTGACCAGCAGCTCGCCCACGCGCCGCGTTTCGGCGGCGATGAAGTCGTGCTGCGTCTTGGCCTGCTCCACACGGCTCAGCACCTTTTCGGCCGCATCGCCGGTCAGCCGGGCGATGTAGGTCAGCCGGCTTTGCGCATCGGGCAGCTCGTCGGCGCTGCCGCGCAGCTTGTCGGCATAGCCCAGCTCGGCCAGGCTGTCGTGCAGCTGGCGCGTCAGCAGGCCGAGCTTGTGGTGGACATCGGAGGTGACGTCTTCGGACGCGGGCGGTTCGGGCAAGGCAGGCTGCGGAGTCGGATCGCTGGTCTGCATGAACTGCCCCTTACGACAAACCGAGCTTCTTCAGGATGTGCGCCACCTTCTCTTCGAGCGTGGCCTTGGTGAAGGGCTTGACGATGTAGCCGGCGGCACCACCCTGGGCGGCGGCGACGATGTCCTCCTTGCGCGCCTCGGCCGTGACCATCAGCACCGGCAGGTGCTTGAGCTTCTCGTCCTGCTTGATCTGGGTCAGCAGCTCGAAGCCGTTCATGTTGGGCATGTTGATGTCGCTCACCACGAAGTCGAAGCGGCCGTTGCGCAGCTTGTTCAGCGCGGCAACGCCGTCCTCGGCTTCCTCGGCCTCGGTGTAACCGCTCTCCTTGAGCAGGTTGCGCACGATGCGTCGCATGGTGGAGAAGTCGTCGACGATCAGAAAGCGAAGTTCGGCCACGGTTGCCTCTCGTGATTGGCGTTGACGGGAAGAAGGCGCATGGATCGAGCTCTGGATGTTCTTATGGTGGGGTACCGGCAGGCGCCGGAACCGGCCCGGTTTCAAACAGGGGGGCGTCGCTCGCTGGCGCAGGCGGCGCTATTGTGGCACCACCAGCGGGCCCGCCACCCATGAGACGCTGTTCGGCTTCGCGTGTCAGCACGGTCAGCGTGATGCGGCGGTTGACGGGGGCTGTCGGCTGGCCCGGCTCCAGCAGACTGCTGGCGGCCAGACCGACCACGCGGCCGAGTTTGCTGTCGGGCATGCCGGCTGCCACGAGCTCGCGGCGCGAGGCGTTGGCGCGGTCGGCCGACAGCTCCCAGTTGCTGTAGCCGCGCTCGCCATTGCCGTAGGGCGTGGCGTCGGTGTGGCCCGACAGGCTGATGCGGTTCTCCACATCGCCCAGCGCGGCGCCGATCTCGCGCAGGATGTCGCGCATATAGGGTTTGACCAGTGCGCTGCCGCTGTCGAACATCGGGCGGTTCTGGTCGTCCACGATCTGGATCTGCAGCCCGTCCGGCGTGGTGTCCAGCCGGATCTGCGAGCGGTACTCGTTGAGCTTGGGGTTGTTGGTGATCATGGCCTCGATGCGCGCGCGCAGTTCGGCCAGCCGGCGGGCGTCCTGGCGCGCGGCCTCGGCCTTGGCCTGCTGCTCGGCCATGCGGCGCTTGACCGGGTCGTCGTCCTGGCCGCGCATGGTCTGTCCGACCTTTTGCGTGAGGTCCTTGCCGCCACCCGGCAGGATGGAGTTGCTGGCGCCTGCGCCCGAGCCGCCCTGCAGGGACACCTTGAGCGGCGCATTGAAGTAGTCCGACAGCCCCTTGCGGTCGCCCTCGGTGGTCGAGCCCAGCAGCCACATCAGCAGGAAGAAGGCCATCATGGCCGTCACGAAGTCCGCGTAGGCGATCTTCCAGGCCCCGCCATGCGCCGCATGGCCGGTCTTCTTGATCTTCTTGACGATGATGGGCTGCAGCTTCTTCGCGTCACCTGCCATGGCTCAGCCTCTCGCTACTTCTTCTTCACATGCGCTTCCAGCTCGGCGAAGCTGGGGCGCTCGGTCGAGAACAGCACCTTGCGGCCGAACTCGATCGCCGTGGACGGGTTGTAGCCCTGCATGCTGGCCAGCAAGGTGGTCTTGATGCAGACCAGTTCCTTGGCGGCGTCCTCGCTCTTTTGCTCCAGCAGGCCGCCCAGCGGCTCCACCACGCCATAGGCCAGCAGGATCCCGAGGAAGGTGCCGACCAGGGCCGAGGCGATCATGCCGCCCAGCACGGCCGGCGGCTGGCCCACCGAGCCCATGGTGTTGACCACGCCCAGCACGGCGGCCACGATGCCGAAGGCCGGCAGCGCACCGGCCAGCCGCGCGATGGCGGCCACCGGACCGTGGGCTTCCTGGTGGTGGGTCTCGATCTCGCTGTCCATCAGCGACTCGATCTCGTGCGCATTGAGGTTGCCCGAGACCATCATGCGCAGGTAGTCGGTCATGAACTCCACGACATGGTGGTCGCTGCCCACCGTGGGGTATTTCTTGAAGATGTCGGACTCCGCGGGCGACTCCACGTCCTTCTCGATCGCCATGAGGCCCTCCTTGCGGGCCTTCTGCAGGATGTCGTAGAGCAGCGCCATGAGCTCCAGGTAGCGC
>DATKFT010000750.1:0-1580 GCA_035544335.1 Pseudorhodoferax sp. | reverse complement strand
ATCGCCAGCGAGGCCCAGAAGATGGCCCCGGCGCTGGCCGCCGGCAACGCCCTCGTGGTCAAGCCCGCCGAGGTCACGCCGCTGATGGCGCTGGACCTGGCCGCCATCTGCGAGGAAGCCGGCGTGCCCAAGGGCATCGTCAGCGTGCTGCCCGGCAAGGGTTCGGTCATCGGCGACGCCATCACCAAGCATCCGCTGGTCAAGCGCGTGTCGTTCACGGGCGGCACGTCCACGGGCAAGCACATCGCCCACATCGCGGCCGACAAGATGATGCCGGTCTCGCTGGAGCTGGGCGGCAAGTCGGCCACCATGGTGCTGGCCGATGCCGACATCGACCATGCCGTCAACGGCGTGCTCTACGGCATCTTCAGCTCCTCGGGCGAGTCGTGCATCGCGGGCTCGCGCCTGTTCGTGGCGCGCAGCCTGCATGCCGAATTCATGCAGCGCCTGACGGCCAAGGCCGCCGCGCTGCAGGTAGGCGACCCGGCCGACGAGCGTACGCAGATGGGGCCGCTGATCACCGCCAAGCACCGCGAATCCATAGAGAGCTATGTGGCCCTGGGCCTGTCCGAGGGCGGCCGGCTGCTCACGGGCGGCCAGCGGCCCGAGGGCGCGCAGTTCGAGCGCGGCTACTACTACCGCCCCACCATCATCGACGGCGTGAAGAACGACTGGCAGATCTGCCAGCAGGAAATCTTCGGCCCCGTGCTCGTGGCCATGCCCTTCGACAACGAGGACGACCTGCTCGCCCAGGCCAACGACAGCGTCTACGCGCTGGCCGCCGGCATCTGGACGCGCGACTACAAGAGCGCCTGGCGCATTGGCCGCGCCGTGCAGGCCGGCACGGTCTGGATCAACACCTACAAGCAGTTCTCCATCTCCACGCCCTTCGGCGGCTGGCGCGACAGCGGCCTGGGCCGCGAGAAGGGACGGCTGGGCATACAGCAGTACATGGAGCAAAAGAGCATGTACTGGGGCTTGAACGAGAGCCCCATCGCTTGGGCAAATTGAAGGAGCACGACATGAGCGTACTGGGCATAGACGAAATCACCTACGGCGCGGACGACCTGGCCACCTGCCGCCGCTTCTTCCTGGACTGGGGCCTGGCGCTGGTGCAGGAAGCGGACGACCGGCTGGTGTTCGAGACCCTCAACGGCTGCCGCGTGATCGGGGCCGCCGTGGACCATCCCGATCTGCCGCCCGCCATCGAGGCCGGCCCCACGCTGCGCGAGGTGGTCTGGGGTGTGGAAAGCGAGGCGGACCTTGCGCTGTACGCCAGCCGCATTGCCGCGCTGCCGGGCTTCACACAGGGCCAGGGGCGCATAGGCTGCACCGACCCCAACGGCCTGTCCGTGCGCCTGCAGGTCACGCAAAAGCGTGATGTGGATGTGCAAGGCGCCGCCTACAACACCTGGGACCGCAAGGACCGCGTCAACCAGGCCAGCCCGGCCTACGAGCGCGCCCAGCCCATCGAGGTCGGCCATGTGGTGTTCTTCGTTAAGGACGTGCAGGCCTGCGAGCGCTTCTACGAGGACAACTTCGGCTTCGCGGCCTCGGACCGCTACCCCGAGCGCGGTGCC
>DATKFT010000749.1:0-7056 GCA_035544335.1 Pseudorhodoferax sp. | reverse complement strand
CGGCAGCCACTGCCTCGCTTTCCGCGGCCTCCAGCGCCGTTCCCACCTTTCCCACCCGATCGCCCGCATGAGCGCACTCGCCCCCTCCAGCCCCGCGCTGACCGACCAGCACAACCCGCATCCCGCGCCGCTGGGCCAGGCCCTGCCGCCGGCCACCGACCCGGCCTTGCTGTTCACGCGCGCCCAGGCCCTGCTGCCGCAGATCGCCGAGGCCGCGGCCGCGCGCGAGAACGCGCGCACGCTGCCCTATGGGCTCGTGCGCCAGATCGCCGAAGCCGGCCTGCTGAGCTTTCGCATCCCCAAGGCCTACGGCGGGCCCGGCGGCTCGGTGCGCGACGTGATCCGCTTCCTGGTCGAGCTGGCCGCGGTCGACTCCAACATCGCGCAGGCGCTGCGGCCCAACTACGGCTTCATCGACAGCCTGCTGTTCGGCCAGGACGAAGCCGCGCGCCAGCGCTGGTTCCCGCGCCTCCTGGCCGGCCATATCCTGGGCAACGGCGGGCTCGAACGCGGCGGCGCCCATGGCAGCACGGCCGCGCGCATCTGGCGCGAGGGCCAGGATTTCCGCGTCAACGGCACCAAGTACTACAGCACGGGCGCGCTGTACGCGGACTGGATCAGCTCGATCGCGCTGAACGAAGACGGCAAGGAAACCAGCTTCATCGTGCCGCGCGGGCGCGCCGGCGTGGTGCTGGTGGACGACTTCGACACCTCGGGCCAGCGCCTGACGGCCAGCGGCACCACGCGCTTCGACAACAGCTTCGTGGCGGCCGACGAGGTCCGCTCGGGCTTCTTCCCGCGCGACCGCCGCAACCCCGTCACGCCGCTGTTCCAGCTGATCCTGGCCGCCGTGGAGGCCGGCATCGCGCGCAACGCGCTCGGCGACGCCGTGCATTTCGCGCAGAAGTACGCCCGGCCGATCCGCCACAGCAGCGCCGAGGTCTCGGTCGACGACCCCTATGTGCGCGAGACCGTGGGCCAGATCGCCGCGCAGGCCTATGCGGCCGAAGCCACCGTGCTGCGCGCGGCCGACGCGCTGGACGCGGCCTGGGCCGAGCAGCTGTCCGATGCCGCGCTCACACGGGCCTCGGTGGAGATCGCCCAGGCCCAGCATTTCGCGGTCGAGGCCGCGCTCAAGGCCGCCGAACTCGCGTTCGACGTGGGCGGCGCCTCGGCCACGGACCGGCGCCACAACCTGGACCGCCACTGGCGCAACGCGCGCACCGTGGCCAACCACAACCCGCGCCAGTGGAAGGCCGCCGCGGCCGGCGCCTGGCACCTCAAGGGCGAGCCGCCGCCGACCACCGGCGCGTTCTGACACCGGCCATGGCAGGGGCTGGCCGCGCTGCCTGAACGCCGCCCGCTGCAACATGCAACCGCCTGCGGGCGGTTTTTTCGTTGTGGCGTGGAGGCGCCCGTCCGCGCCACCGGCCGCCAAGGCACGCAGCGCGCCGGCCCGGCCCGGCCGCTGGGGTAGATTGGCCCCCACACCAGGAGCCCCCATGGACCAGCCAGCCCCCGCCTGCGTGATCAGCCAGGCCATCGCCGTCCCCGCACCCGTGGTCTACGACTTTGCGCGCCGCATGGAGAACCTGCCCGCCTGGGCCTCGGGCCTGGCGGCCGGCATCGAGAAGCGCGACGGCCACTGGTTCGCCGCATCCCCGATGGGCGAGGTCCGCGTGGACATGGCGCCGCACAACCCGTTCGGCGTACTGGACCACGAGGTGACACTGCCCGGCGGCCAGCGCGTGCACAACGCCTTGCGCGTCACGCCCTGCGGCGAGGGCGCGAGCCTGCTCTGCTTTGTGCTGCTGCGGCAGGCCGGCGTCGCGCAGGCCGACTTCGATGCCGACATCGCGCAGGTGCGCCAAGACCTCGCGGCGCTGCGGCAGCTGCTCGAGCGGCAGCCGCCTTCTTGACGATGCGGTGCGTGCGCAGCGCGGCACTTTCGCCACAGCCATTTGTAAAAGTTTTGTAAAGGGGTGCTGGTTTTGGGGCGCTCGTGCGTCATACACAGTAGGGACGGCAAAAAAACATCCACCTGCATGCAGCCCACGGCCGCCGCGCCATGGCGCGCTCTGCCTTGCAAGGTCCTGCCGGCCCACTCACCCCCAAAAAGGACACCATCCGATGAAGTTCCGCACCGCCAGTCGTTTCGCAGCCTGGGCCGCCAGCCTCCTGCTGGTCGGCACCGCCCAGGCCGACTACCTCTGGCTGCAAACCGAGGGCGGACGCACCAAGGTCTATGCGGGCGAACTCGCCAAGCCGCTCGCGCAGCTGCCGGCGCTGGCCGATGCCAGGCCCGTGCTGCCCGAAGGCAGGACGCTGGCGCTGCAGACGGCGGCCGACCACTATGCCTTCGCGTCCGAAGGCACGGGCGACCAGCGCTTCACGGCCGTGCGCGCGGGCGACGATGGCGTGTTGACCTACTTCCAGGCCCGCCACGGCCGCGCCGAAACCCAGGCCGTCAACGACCTGGAGCTGGTGCCGACCGAGGCCAACGGCAACCGCTTCCAGCTGTTCTTCAAGGGCCGTCCCGTGGCCGCGAGCCAGGTCAACGTGGAGACCAGCGAAGGCTGGCGCCGCGTGCTGACACCGGCCCAGGACGGCACCGTGGGCTTCACGCCCTGGATGCCCGGCCTGTACGTGCTGGAGGTCACCGCACGCGTCAACAACGGCAGCGCCACGCTGGACGGCAAGAAGTACGCCGACGTGCGCCACACCGCCACGCTGAGCTTCGAGGTGCAGCGCTGAGCGCGCAGGCTGCCATGGACACCGGCATGACCCCTGGAGCGCAAGCCACCGTGCTGCAGCGTCTGCGCGCCGCCCGGCTGCAGCCCACCATCGCGCGCATCGGCCTGCTGCAGGTACTGGAGGCGGCCGCGCCCGGCTGCCTGAGCGCCGAGGACCTGTTCCAGCGCATGCTGCAGCGTGGCACGCGTGTGAGTGTGGGCACGGTCTACCGCGTGCTGCAGCAGCTGCACGCGGCCGGCCTGCTCGTGCACGAATGGGACGTGCAGCGGCGCGCGCTCTACGGCATCCGGCCCGAGGGCTTCGACGGCCAGGCCGTGCGCCTGGTCTGCCGCGGCACCGGCCGCACCGTGACGCTGACCGACGCGGAGCTGCACGCGCGGCTGCTGGCGGCCGCCGCCCAGCAGGGGCAGGACCTGCGCGGCCAGACGCTCAGCGTGGTCGTGGACAGCCTGGTGGCGCTGCCGCAGGCCAGGTCGGCACAGCGGCCGCGGCTGGTGGCCTAGCGCGTGGCCACGATGAAGAGGCGGGGGAAAGGCAGCAGCACACCGCCCGTCGGCAACGCCGGGTAGGCCTGCTCGATTTCCTCGAGGTAAAGCGCAAGGAATTCCTGCTGCTGCGCCGCATCGAGCGGCGCGAGATACGGCCGCAGCGCCGAGCCCTTGAACCACTCCACCACGGCGGCTGCGTCTGCCAGCGGATGGTGGTAAGTCGTTCGCCACACGTCCACGCGACTGCAATGCGGACGCAGCATCGCGTAGTAGTCGACCGCGCGATGCCGCGCAGGGTGCCGCACCGCGCCGATGCGACCGGCCCACGCCTCGCGCGCAGCCAGCTCACGCGCCAGCCGGTGCGCGGGTTCTTCCAGGTTGTCGGGTGTCTGGATGGCCAGGTGACCGCCCGGCGCGAGCTGGTCGACCAGGCGTGGGTAGAGCTCGGCGTGGTTCGGCAGCCATTGCAAGGAGGCATTCGCCAGAATCACGTCCATCGGCTGCTCCGCGCGCCAGGTCGCGATGTCGGCCACGGCGAAGGGGACCGCAGGCAGCCGCTTCTTTGCCGCATCGAGCATGTCGTCGGAGCTGTCCATGCCGCTCACCGCGGCTTGCGGGAAGCGCTGCGCCAGCACCTCGGTGGAGTTGCCGGGGCCACAGCCCAGGTCGATGGCAACGCGCACCGGGTGTTCGCTGTGCGGGATGGCCGCGACGAGGTCACGGACCGGTCGTGTGCGCTCCTCTTCGAACGTGCTGTACTGTTTGGCAGACCATGTCATCGCGAGTTCCTTGAGTGGGTGCCCGGAGTTTGGCCACAAGCGCAGGCTTCGTAAAATGAATTTATTCTGAAGATTGATTCACAAATCTAATGAAAATCGACATCCTGGGCATCCAGGCGTTCGTGGCCATTGCGGACGAGGGGGGCTTCCAGGCCGCGGCCGATGCGCTCAGCGTCACGCAGACCGCCATCACGCAGCGGCTGCGCAAACTGGAAGACTTTCTGGGCGTGGCGCTCGTGGAGCGCACCACGCGCTCGGTGTCGCTCACGGCCATCGGGCGCGACTTCGTGCCCCGCGCGCGCCGGCTACTGGAGGAGCTGTCGGATTCGCTGCAGGAGATCCGCAAGACGGGCAAAGCCGAGGGCGGCGATGTCTCGATGGCCTGCGTGCCCACGGTGGGCGTGCAGTTCCTGCCCCGCATCATGCAGGCTTACTCGGCGCGCCACCCGCACAACCGCATCAAGATTCTGGACCATTCATCGTCGGCCGTGGCGCATGCGGTGCTGCACCGCGAGGTGGAGTTCGGCATTGGCATGGCTGGCGCGCAGTCACGCGAGCTCCTGAGCGTGCCGCTGATCGAGGACGACTACGTGCTGATCTGCCATGAGTCGCATCCGCTTGCCAGACGCAGGCGCCTCGCATGGCGGCAGTTGCAGGGCCTGCCCTTGATCTTCGCGGGCCAGGCCAGCGAGAACCGGCCGTTGCTCGACCTTGCGCTGGGCGCGGCAGCCGCGAATCTGCAGGCCTTCTATGAGGTGCAGCGCAGCTCCACGGCGGTGGGACTGGTGGCCGAGCGCGTGGCGGCCGCCGTGGTGCCGCGGCTGGCGCTGCAAAAGGGCGCCTATGCCGAGCTCAGGACCGTCGAACTCACCGAGCCGCGGGTGTCTCGCACGCTGGTGCTGATGACGCGGCGCACGGCGAAACTCTCCCCGGCTGCACAGGCCTTGTACGACCTGATCGCGGCGCAGGCCTCGCAGGGTACGGCCCGCAGGTGATCGCTGGCCGGTCCGGCACGACGCGCGAGGATTTTCTCGTTCCGCAGCTTCTTGATCGCGTTCGAGCTGCGTGCAGTTGCTGCGCGATGCTGTCGCTCACGCCGCCAGCAGCGGCCTGCGCATCGCGCGGCTCCTGACCGACGACGGCGCGGCCGGCAGGAACGCCTTGCGCGCGGCCTGCGGGGCGCCGGGCATCCGCCTGGGCGCTGGAGCGGCCCGCGCGCTTAGTCGCAGGGCGGATAACCAAGCGCGCAAATCTTCGTTCGTGCGCGCGGGCCAGGACTCTAGAGTGCGCCGCACCCAAGGAGCCCGCATGTTTTCGCTTTTCCGCGGCGCCGCGCGCCGCCACTCCCAGTTGCCCCACTTGGCCCAGCAGGCCGGCCTGGCCGGCGCCACAGCCGTCCCGGTCCCGCAGCACGGCGCCGGAGCCGGCCATTCGCGCAAGGACTGAGATGGCCAGCCTTCCTCCCCGCCAGCTGCACCTGAACGTCAACATCCTGCACTCGGGCTTCGTGCCCTCGGCCTGGCGGCTGCCCGGTGCCGATCCACGCGCCTTCGTGGATGTGCAGCACTATGTGCGCGTGGCGCAGATCGCCGAGCGCGGCAAGCTCGACGCCGTGTTCCTGGCCGACAACGCGGCCATCGTCGACCAGATCCACTTCCGTCCGATCACGGCGCTGGAGCCCACGGTGCTGCTGGCCAGCGTGGCCGCGGCCACCACGCACATCGGCGTGATCGGCACGGCATCGACCAGCTACAACGAGCCCTACAACATCGCGCGGCGCTTCGCCACGCTGGACCATGTCAGCGGCGGCCGCGCGGGCTGGAACGTGGTGACCACGGCCGACCTGGCCTCGGCGCGCAACTTCGGCCTGGAGGCCGTGCCCGACCATGGCCGGCGCTACGCGCGCGCCTCGGAGTTCACCGACGTCGTCAAGGCGCTGTGGGACAGCTGGGAGGACGACGCCTTCATCGGCGACAAGGCCGCCGGCCAGTTCATCGACCCGGCCAAGGTCCACCCCGTGGCGCACCGCGGCGAATTCTTCGCCGTGCAGGGCGCGCTCACGCTGCCGCGCTCGCCGCAGGGCCGGCCCGTGCTCGTGCAGGCCGGCGGCTCGGCCGACGGCCGCGAGCTGGCCTCGCGCCATGCCGAGGCGGTGTTCTCGGCCTCGCAGTCGTTCGAGGAATCGCTGGCCTACAGCCGCGCGCTGAACACACGCGCCGCAGCGCTGGGCCGCGGCCCGCACGCCGTCAAGGTGCTGGCCGGGCTGACCACCATCATCGGCGCCACCGAGACCGAGGCCATCCGCCGCCGCGACGACCTGGTCGACGCCATCCCCTGGGACTACAGCCTCACGCGGCTGGCCGGCACGCTGGGCACCACGCCCGACCGGCTGCAGCTGGACCGGCCGCTGCCCGAGGACCTGGCGCTGCCGGCCGGCGGCAACGGCAACCACACCTTCTTCGCCGCGACCATCGCGCTGGCGCGCAGCCAGCGCCTGAGCGTGCGCCAACTGATCCGCGAGCTGGCCGGCGGCGGCGGCCACCGCGTGCTCGTCGGCACGCCCGAGCAGATCGCCGACGACATCGCGCACTGGTTCGAGGCCGGCGCGGCCGATGGCTTCAACCTGATGCCCGACGCGCTGCCCGACGGCCTCTCGGCCTTCGTGGACGGCGTGGTGCCGCTGCTGCAGCGGCGCGGCATCTTCCGACGCGACTACAGCGGCACGACGCTGCGTTCCCACCTCGGACTGGCGCACCCGCCCGGCCGCGAACCGGCGCGCCGCGCGGCGTAGGCCCGGGCCGGCATCAACCCAGGCTGCCGGCCACCACGTTGACGGCCAGCGCCAGCACGATCAGGTTGAAGAAGAACGACAGCAGGCCGTGCAGCAGCACCAGGCGGCGCATGGCGCGGCTGTGCACGGTCACGTCCGAGACCTGCGAGGTCATGCCGATCACGGCAGAGAAGTACAGGAAGTCCAGGTAGTCGGGCGGCCGGCCGCCCGGGAACTCCAGGCCCTGGGCCGACGCCTCGCCGGC
>DATKFT010000748.1:0-2938 GCA_035544335.1 Pseudorhodoferax sp. | reverse complement strand
ATCGACGAGTCCGCAGATGAGCCAGATGAAGCTGTCGTTCAGCGCGGCGGCCGCGATGTCGATGCGGAACACGCCCTCCATCTGCCCGCGCAGGAAGAAGCGGTCCAGCGCCTCTTCCTGCAGCTTCCAGGCGGCCATGATCTCGGGGTCCAGCTCGGCCTCGGCCCGCCAGTGCAGCGACAGAAAACTGCTGAACTCGCGGTGCGCGAGCTGGCTCTCGACCAGGCGCGTCAGCGCCTCGGGCACAGGCCCCTCGTCCAGTTGGGCCCGCGCGACGCTGTCGCTGAACAGCTGCATGCCATGGCGCAACAGACGCAGGATCAGCTCGTCCCGGCTTTTGCAGAACCGGTAGAGCGTGGCGCGGCTCACACCGACAGCCACGGCCAGGTCCTGGTAGGAGGCACGCGGGTTCTCGACCATCGCCACGGCCAGGGCCGCCAGTGATTTCTCGTCGTTGAGGTTCATGCCCGCCCGTCTCCTTGCCAAAGGGTTGTTGGGCCGTCATTGTATTGCCACGTCTCATGTGAGACAATATTTCTCAAACGATACAAATAATAGTCTTCTGAGAATAATCAATGCATTTCCGTTCCCTGCACCTTCACCGCTCCCTGGCCCTCTTGCTGCTGCCGACGGCCTGGGTGCTGGCCGGCTGCACCCAGGCCCATCCCGAGAGCGCGGACGAAGCAGCGGTGCCTGAGGTGCAGGTGGCGATTGCACAGGCCCAGGCGCTGGAACTCACGCAGGAGCTGCCGGGCCGCGTGCAAGCCCTGCGCACGGCCGAGGTCCGGGCCCGCGTGGCGGGCATCGTCAAGAAGCGCCATTTCCAGGAAGGCGCCGATGTGAAGGCGGGCCAGGTCCTGTACCAGATCGATCCCGTGCCCTTCGAGATCGCCTTGGAGCGTGCTGCCGCGGACGCTCTGCGTGCGGACGCGGCCCTGGCCGAAGCCAGGGCGACGCTGGACCGCTCCATCCCGCTGGCCAAGGTCGAGGCCGTGAGCCAGCAGGACCTGGTGGCGGCCCAGGCGGCCTTTCAGACCGCCCGGGCGCAGCAGGCCGCGGCGCGCGCCGAAGTGAAGGCCGCCCAGCTGAACCTGGACTACGCGACGGTCCGCGCGCCGATCGCCGGGCGCATCGGCCGCTCGCTCGTGACCGAAGGCGCGCTCGTCGGCCAGGGCGAGGCCACCGTGCTGGGCACCATCCAGCAGATCGACCAGGTCTATGTGGACCTCACGCAGACGGTTGCCGACGCGATGCGGCTCAAAGACGCGCTGGCCACGGGCGCGGTGCGCGCCAACGGCACGGGCGCCGGCGCCAGGATCGTCGCGACCGTGGACGGCACGGGCAAGACGCGCGAGGGCAAGCTCCTGTTCTCCGACATCAGCGTGGACCCCGGCACCGGCCAGATGCTGCTGCGGGGCCAGTTCTCGAACGCGGACGCGCTGCTGCTGCCGGGCATGTACGTGCGCGTGCAGGTCGGCCGCGGCCTGGAACCCCAGGCCCTGCTGCTGCCCCAGCGTGCCGTGGCGGTCGGCAGCGACAACCGCACCACGCTGCGCATCGTGGGGCCCGACGACACCGTGCAAGTGCGGCCCGTGCAGGCCGGTGACATGGTGGGCGCGAACTGGCACATCCAGAGCGGCCTGCAGGCCGGCGAGCGCGTCGTCGTGGGCGGCCCTGCCCTCACGGCCGGACAGAAGGTCCGCGTCGCAGCGCCCGCACAAGACAAGTAAGCGAAGCAAGCGAAGAAGCAACAGAGCCCCGCGCGGGCTCGCCAAACCATGTCGAATTTCTTCATCAACCGCCCCAAGTTCGCCTGGGTGGTGGCCATCTTCATCACGCTGGCCGGCCTGCTGGCCATTCCGAATCTGCCCGTCTCGCAGTTCCCGGACGTCGCACCGCCGCAGATCTCCATCTCGGCGACCTACCCCGGCGCCTCGGCCGCCACGGTGGCCGACACGGTCACGGCCGTCATCGAGGAAGAGCTCAACGGCGCCAAGGACCTGCTGTACTACGAGTCCTCCAGCTCGAACGGCGCGCTCGAGATGACGGCCACCTTCCGGCCCGGAACCCAGGCCAACCTCGCGCAGGTCGACATCCAGAACCGGCTCAAGAACGCCGAGGCGCGCCTGCCCGAGACGGTGCGCCAGCTGGGCCTGAAGGTGGAACAGGCCAACGCGGGCTTTCTGCTCATCTACGCACTGAGCTACCAGGGCGAGGACGCCGACAAGCCCACCGAGCGGCTGGCCGACTACGCCACGCGCTACGTGAACAACGAACTGCGCCGGCTGCCCGGCGTGGGCAAGGTGCAGTTCTTCAGCGCCGAATCCTCGATGCGGGTCTGGGTCGACCCCGGCAAGCTGCGCGGCTACGGCCTGTCCATCGACGAGGTCGGCGCGGCCATCCAGAAGCAGAACGTGCAGGTGCCCGCAGGCAGCTTCGGCAGCCGCCCGGGCCTGGCGGACCAGGAGTTCACGGCGACGGTGGAGGTGCAGGGCATGATGCGCACGCCGCGCGAGTTCGGGCAGATCGTGCTGCGCGCCAACGCCGACGGCTCCACCGTGCGCCTGGCCGATGTCGCGCGGCTGGAGACCGACCTGCAGGACTTCAGCTTCGAGGCGCGGCTGGACGGCCGCAAGGCCGCCGCGGGTGCCGTGCTGCTGGCGCCCGGGGCCAATGCGCTGGCCACCGCGCGCGCGGTCAAGGCCAAGCTGGAGGAGCTCGGCGCCCACTTCCCGGACGACATCGCCTACGCCATCCCCTACGACACCTCGCTGTTCGTGGACGTCGCGATCAAGAAGGTCATCGCCACGCTGCTCGAGGCCGTGGTGCTGGTCTTCCTCGTGATGCTGCTGTTCCTGCAGAACCTGCGCTACACGCTGATCCCGACCATCGTGGTGCCGGTGTGCCTGATGGGCACCTTCGCGGTCATGTACGGGCT
>DATKFT010000747.1:0-2679 GCA_035544335.1 Pseudorhodoferax sp. | reverse complement strand
TGACGGCGTCCTTCCAGTTCTCGCCGCGCAGGTCCACCACGGCATCGGCACCGGCCGCGCGCGCGGCGTCCTGCTTGGCCGGGCCCGAGACGGCCGCGATCACGCGCGCGCCGAGCGCCTTGGCGGTCTGCACGCCCGCATCGCCGATGCTGCCCGTGGCGCCCAGCACGAGCACGGTCTCGCCGGGCTGCAGCGCGCCGCGTTCGCGCAGCGCATAGAGCGCCGTGCCATAGGGCGTGAGCAGCACGGCGGCCTCGTCGAGCGCGGCCTGCGCGGGCACGGGCTGCAGTGCGGCGGCCGGCGCGCAGACGCGCTCGGCCCAGCTGCCGATGGACAGCGCGCCGCAAACGCGGTCGCCGATGCGCCAGCCCGCCACGCCCGCGCCGAGCGCATCGATCTCGCCCGAGAACTCGCTGCCCACCACGAAGGGCAGGGCGGGGCGCCACTGGTAGGCGCCGCGCGCGATCAGGAGGTCGAAGAAGGAGATGCCGGCGTGCCGCACGCGCACGCGGACCTCGCCGGGTGCGGGCTCGGGATCGGGCAGCGGGTCGAGCCGGGGCGGCTCCTCGAAGCGGTGGACGCGCAGGGCTTGCATGGCACAGGCAGGAAAGCGGCGGGGATGCCCATTCTGGCGAGGGCCTCCGCGCCGGCGTGTCGCCCGCGCGCCAGGCCCCTGCGCCTCATGCGCCTCACGCGCCTGGCTTTGGCGGGGCCGGCAGCGTGATGCCCGGGAAGATCTTGATGACGGCCGCGTCGTCCTCGGCCGCATGCCCGGCCGTCGACGCCTGCATGAACATCTGGTGTGCGGTGGCGGCCAGCGGCAGCGGGAATTTGCTCGCACGCGCGGTGTCCAGCACCAGGCCCAGGTCCTTGACGAAGATGTCCACGGCCGACAGCGGTGTGTAGTCGCCGGCCAGCACATGGGCCATGCGGTTCTCGAACATCCAGCTGTTCCCCGCGCTGTGCGTGATGACCTCGTACAGCGCGGCCGCGTCCACGCCCTCGCGCAGGCCCAGCGCCATGGCCTCGGCCGCGGCCGCGATGTGCACGCCGGCCAGCAGCTGGTTGATGATCTTGACCTTGCTGCCCGCGCCGGCCTGCTCGCCGAGCCGGTAGACCTTGCCGGCCATGGCCTCGAGCACGCCGCCGGCCTTGGCGTAGGCGGCGGGCCGGCCGGCCGTCATCATGGTCATCTGGCCGCCCGCGGCCTTGGCCGCGCCGCCCGAGATCGGGCCGTCGATGTAGAGCAGGCCCAGGGCCGCCAGCCGCGCTTCCAGCGCGACCGACCAGTTCGGGTCCACCGTGGAGCACATCACGAACACGCTACCCGCGGCCATGGCCGCGGCGGCGCCGTGCTCGCCGAACAGCACGGCCTCGGTCTGCTGCGCGTTGACGACCACCGAGACCACCACCGCGCAGCCCTGCGCGACCTCGGCCGGGGTCGCGCAGGCCGTGCCGCCGTCGGCCGCGAAGGCCGCCGCGACACCGGGCCGCGCGTCGCACACGCGCAGCGCGTGGCCCTTGCGCCGCAGCGTGGCGGCGATGCCGGCGCCCATGGCGCCCAGGCCGATCAGTCCCACGGTCTCTTTGTCCATGTTGTCTCCTCTCGTTGTGTCAGGCCTGCATCGGGATCGTGACAGGTCCGTCGTTGACCAGGTGCACCTGCATGTCGGCCGCGAAGCGGCCCGTGGCCACCACGGGGTGCAGCGCGCGCGCGCGTTCGACGAAGTGCTCGTAGAGCCGGCGGCCGTCCTCGGGCGCGGCCGCGCCCGAGAAGCCGGGCCGGTTGCCGCCGCTGGTGTCGGCCGCCAGCGTGAACTGGCTGACCAGCAGCAGGCCGCCGCCCACGTCCTGCACGCTGAGATTCATCTTGCCGGCCGCGTCCGAGAAGATGCGCAGCTTGAGCATCTTGGCCAGCAGCCTGTCGGCCTGCGCCTCGGTGTCGCCGCGCTCGGCGCAGACCAGCACCAGGAGGCCGGCGCCGATCGCGCCAATGGTCTCGCCATCGACCACCACGTGGGCCTGGCGCACGCGTTGCAGCAGCAGTTTCATCGGTCCACCAGCCGGGTGTCCTTGGGGTGGTCGATGCGGTAGTCGGCCGTGAAGCGCTGGGTCTGGCCGGCGCCGAGTTCGGCGCGCCACAGCAGCAGGCCGGGCCGCTTGCGCCATTCCAGCTCGGCCGGCTGCGGCGCGAACTGGGTCTGCACGCGCACCTGCTCGTCCACGGACACGGGCGCGGCTTCGAGCACCTGCACGGCGATGGGCGTGGCGTGCCGGTTCTCGACCAGGTAGCTGCGGCGCAGCTGGCGCTCGGCACGGCCGCCGAACACGCCCGCGCTGCCCTGCTGCTCCTCGTCGGCCTCGACCTGCACGCGCACGCGCTCGTCGACGCCGAAGGACAGGCTGGCCTGTGTCCCCTGTGTTTGCTGTGGCGGCGTCCAACGCGTGCTGCCCACAAACGCGCCATCGCGGTAGAGCTGCAGCGCGCCGGCCGGCCACACGCCGGGCGGCGGCGCGAATTCGGCGACCAGGTAGGCCGCCGCCTCGTTGCGCGGGCTCGTGCGCACGGCCAGGGCCACGGCGTCCTCGTGCTGGCCCAGCGTGACGGCCACGCGCTGCCCGTCCGAGGGCACGTCGATGGGCTGCGGCACGCGGAATTCGGTCGCGAAGGCCTGCTCG
>DATKFT010000746.1:0-5228 GCA_035544335.1 Pseudorhodoferax sp. | reverse complement strand
TCCACGCTGTAGAACATGTCGAAGATGCGGCGCCGCTCGTCCTGTGGGATGCCCGGACCGCGGTCCGAGATGTCGATGCCCAGCATACCGTCGTCCAGACGGCGTGCCTGCACATGGATGGCCTCGCCGGGCGGCGAGAACTTGGCCGCGTTCTCCATGACGTTGAACAGGGCCTGCTCGATCAATGCCGGGTGGACGTGGATCGGCCCGAGCTCGGGCGCCATGTCGGTCTCCACGCGCGAGCCCGGCACGTAGCGCTGCAGGCGGCGCGCGGCCGAGCCCACGAGCTCGTCCACGCCGATCCAGTCGCGCGCCAGCGTGAGGCCTTGCTGGCCCAGCCGCGTCATGTCCAGCAAGTTCTGGATGTAGCGGTCCAGCCGCTCGCCTTCCACGCGGATCGTGTCCAGCAGGCTGCGGCGGTCGCTGGCATCCATGTCCTTGCCGAAATGGGCCAGGCTGTCGGCCGCACCGATCATGGACGCCAGCGGCGAGCGCAGGTCGTGCGAGACCGAGGACAGCAGCGCCGAGCGCAGCCGTTCGGTCTCGCCGGCCACGCGTGCGGCCTCCAGCTCGGCCACCAGGCGCGCGCGCGACGCGGCCTGGCCGATGTCCTCGGTCATGCTCTCTGCCAGACGCCGCTGCTCGAACGGCAGCCGCCCCATGGGCGCTGCGAAGCGCAGGCCCACCACGCCCAGGGTCTGCTGCGCATTGCCGATGGGCAGGAACCACCAGTCCGCGTTCGACAGGGTGTCGGTGTAGCGGCCGCTCGCTTGCCCGTGGCGTTGCGTCCAGTCGGCCGCCAGCAGGTCCTTCTCGCCGAGCCCGTGCAGCGTGGCCGCGGGGCCGGACGCATCGTCGATGCGCAGCCAGGCCTCGGCGTGCAGCGTCGTCGCCAGCACGGAGGCGCTGGCGGCGATGACCTGGCCCAGGTCGGCCGCCTTGGACAGCTGCCGCGCCAGGTTCTCCATGGCCGTCGCGTGCTGGTTCGCGGCGCGCAGCGCGATGACCTGCATGCGCAGCCGCGAGGCCAGCCGCCCGGCGATCAGCGCAGCGGCCAGGAACAGCAGCACGGTGGCCACACCGCGCGGTGCGCTGATCAGGAAGGTGAGGCGCGGCTCGATGAACAGGAAGTCGTAGGCCAGGAAGCACAGCACGGCGGTGATGAAGGCCGCCGCCATGCGCGTGCGCGAGGCCACCAGCATCACCGCGACCAGGAACACCGGCGACTGCTCCTGCAGCCCCAGGAACTGCTCTGCCGCGGCGGCCATGGCGACGGCGATCAGCGTGGCCGACACGATCAGCGCAGGCTCGCGCCGCGCCAGCCGCTCGCCGGCCAGGTCCTGGAAGCGCCGCCCGCGCTGGCGTGCCACGGGCGTGCTGACGATGGTCAGCTCGTAGCGCGCGCCGCGCTGCAGCAGCTGCTGTGTCAGCGTGCGGTTGAAGATGCGCGCGATCGGCCGCTCGCGCGTGCGGCCGATCACGATGGAGCGTGCGCCGCGTGCGGCGGCGGCATCCAGCAGGGCCTGCGGGATGTCGGTGTTGTGCAGCACCTCGGTCTCGCCGCCCAGGTTGCGCGCGAGCGCGAAGGCCTTGTCCAGCTCCAGCTGGCGCTGCTGTCCGGCCTGGGCCGTGGTGTTGCGCGGCGCGCCTTGGCGGTCCAGGTCGTCGGCGTGCAGCGTCGCATCGGCGGACTGGCCGGTGTCCACGGTGACCACCGACCAGGGAGCGCCGCGCCGCTCGGCCAGGCGGCTGCCGGCGCGCACCAGATACTCCGACTGGCCCTGGCCGTCGATGGCGATCAGCACATGGCGCTGCAGCGCGATGCCCGACAGGCCACGCGCGGTGCGCTTCTCGCGCAGGTCGGCGTCGACATGCTCGGCCACGGTCTGCATGGCCAGCTCGCGCAAGGCGGTCAGGTTCGACGGCGAGAAGAAGGCCTGCAGCGCCTGCGTGGCCTGCTCGGGCAGGTAGACCTTGCCCTGGTTCAGCCGCTCGATCAGCTCGCGCGCGGGCAGGTCGACCAGCCGGATGTCGCGCAGCCGCTCGAACACCGCGTCCGGCACGGTCTCGCTCACGCGCACGCCCGTGATCTGGTGGACCACGTCGTTGAGGCTTTCCAGGTGCTGGATGTTGACCGTCGTGTAGACGTCGATGCCCATGTCCAGCAGCTCTTCGACGTCCTGCCAGCGGCGTTCGTGCCGGCTGCCGGGCACGTTGCGGTGCGCCAGTTCGTCCACGAGCGCGATGGCCGGCTTGCGGGCCAGCAGGCCGTCCAGGTCCATCTCCTCGAGCTGGCGCCCCTGGTACTCCACGCGCCTGCGCGCCAGGTTCGGCAGGCCTTCCAGCATGGCCTGCGTTTCGCTGCGCCCGTGGGTTTCGACGATGCCGATGACCACGTCGACGCCCTGGCGGTGCAGCTCGCGTGCACGGGCCAGCATGGCGTAGGTCTTGCCCACGCCCGGTGCAGCGCCCAGGAACACCGTGAGCCGGCCGGCCGCCTGGCGGCGCAGCTCGCCCATGAGTGCGTCGGCCTGTTCGGTGTTCTCGGATGCCATGGCGGTCTGTGTGGGTGCGGTCGAACGAAGGAGTGTGGCGAAAGGGGGGCCGCCACATGGAAGGTGGACCGCGCGGCCGAAGATGGTACGGCGATCCCGCCGCCCTGGCAGCGCGCCGGCGCGCACCGTCGCGGCGGGGCCGGTTCAAGGGGGCCGATTCAACGGGTCCAACTCAACGGGTCGAACTCAACGGGTCCAGTGGCCGAAGGTCTCGCGGATCTGCGCGGCGTCCCGGCGCCGGTGCAGCGCGGCCCGGAAACCTTCCTCGCAGAACAGGGACGCGACCTGCGCGAGCAGGTCCAGGTGCGCCTGGGTGGCAGGCGTGGGCACCATCAGGCCCACCACGTCCGAGACCGGCACGCCGTCGGGCGCGTCGAACGCCAGCGCGGGCGCCAGCCGCAGATAGACGATGCGGACCCGGTCGAGCGCCTGGACGCGCGCATGGGGGATCGCCACGCCGTGGCCCAGCGCCGTGCTGCCGGCCGCCTCGCGGCGCTGCAGCGCGGTTGCCACCGCATGCGCGGGCACGCCGTGCAGCCACTCCATGTGCGTGCCGATGGCCTCGAACAGCTGGCGCTTGTCGCGCACGTGCACGTCCAGCAGGATGTCCTGCAGGTCCAGGTGGTCGATCAGCTGGCCCATGGCTCACTTCCGCTGGGCCGCGTCCAGCGCGAGGTTCAGCGTCAGCACGTTCACGCGTGGCGCACCGAGCAGGCCGAACTGCGGCGCCTGCGTGTGCGCGGCGACCAGCTGGCCGACCGCGTCGGGCGCCAGGCCGCGCGCGCGCGCCACGCGCGCGACCTGCAGCGCGGCGCCCGCCGGGCTGATGTGCGGGTCGACACCGCCGCCCGACTGCGTGACGAGGTCGCCCGGCACGGCCGCGGGATCCACGCCCTCGCGCTGGGCGACGGCGGCACGCGCCTCGGCGATGCGCTTGCGCAGCTCGGGGTTGGTGCGGGCCTGGTTGCTGCCGGCCAGTGCCATCAGGTTGTAGCCGGCGGCGGACGGGCGCGGCTGGAAGTAGCCCGCGCCCGTGAACGGCTGCGCCACCAGCGCCGAGCCCAGCACCTGGCCGCCGCGCTCGACCAGGCTGCCGTTGGCCGCCGCGGGAAACAGCGCCTGGCCGATGCCCACGCCGGCCAGCGAGTAGAGCAGGCCGAAGCCCAGCAGCGAGACGATGGTCAGGCCGATCGCGCCGCGCAGGGCGCCCTGGTCGGCCACGGGTTGGGAAGTGGTGGCTTGCCGCATCGCGGCCATTGCAGTGCCCATGGTGTCCTCAGAGGGTGAAGAGTGCGGAAAGCACGAGATCGATCAGCTTGATCGCGGCGAAGGGCAGCAGCACACCGCCCACGCCGTAGACCAGCATGTTGTTGCGCAGCAGTGCGTTGGCGCTGGCCGGCTTGAAGCGCACGCCGCGCAGCGCCAGCGGGATCAGCATCGGGATGATGATGGCGTTGAAGACCAGCGCCGACAGCACCGCGCTGTGCGGGCTGTGCAGCTGCATCACGTTGAGTGCGGCCATCTGCGGGATCGCGGCCGCGAACAGCGCCGGCAGGATCGCGAAGTACTTGGACACGTCGTTGGCCAGCGAGAAGGTGGTCAGCGCGCCGCGCGTGATGAGCTGCTGCTTGCCGATCTCCACCACCGCCAGCAGCTTGGCCGGGTCGGAGTCCAGGTCGACCATGTTGCCGGCCTCCTTGGCCGCCTGCGTGCCCGAGTTCATGGCCAGGCCCACGTCCGCCTGCGCCAGCGCGGGCGCGTCGTTGGTGCCGTCGCCGACCATGGCCACCAGGCGGCCGCCGGCCTGCTCGGCGCGGATGCGCGCCAGCTTGTCTTCCGGGCGGGCCTCGGCGATGTAGTCGTCCACGCCGGCGTCGGCCGCGATGTTGGCCGCCGTGAGCTTGTTGTCGCCCGTGATCATGATGGTCTTGACGCCCATCTCGCGCAGCCGGGCGAAGCGCTCCTTGATGCCGTGCTTGATCACGTCGGACAGCTCGATCACGCCCAGCACGTGGCGGCCGTCGCTGACCACCAGCGGCGTGGCGCCCTTGCGCGCGACGTCGTCCACGCGGGCCTGCAGCTCGGCCGGCACGCGGCCGTCCAGCGCCTTCACATGGCGCACGATCGCGTCGATCGCGCCCTTGCGGATCAGGCGCTCGCCGGCCAGGTCGACGCCGGACATGCGCGTCTGCGCCGTGAACGGCACGAAGTGGGCGCCTTGCGGGTCGAGCAGCTTCTCGCCCTTCTCGCGCGCCAGCTTCACGATGGACTTGCCCTCGGGCGTGGGATCGGCCAGCGAGGCCAGCAGCGCGGCCTGGCGCAGCTGCGCGGCGTCGACACCGGCCAGCGCATGGAAGGCCGTGGCCTGGCGGTCGCCGTAGGTGATGGTGCCGGTCTTGTCGAGCAGCAGCACGTCCACGTCGCCGGCCACCTCGACCGCCTTGCCGGACTTGGCCAGCACATTGGCCTTGAGTGCGCGGTTCATGCCGGCGATGCCGATGGCCGGCAGCAGGCCGCCGATGGTGGTGGGGATCAGGCAGACCAGCAGCGCCACGAGCAGCACCACGTTGATCTGCACGTCGACGAAGCCGCCGATGAAGGGCAGGGTCGCGACCACCGCCCCGAAGGTGATGGTCATGACGGCCAGCAGGATGCCGAGCGCGATCTCGTTTG
>DATKFT010000745.1:0-5487 GCA_035544335.1 Pseudorhodoferax sp. | reverse complement strand
GCAGCTGCAGCGCGCCGCCCAGGCCGGCCAGCAGCGCGCCGAGCGCGAACACGGCCGTGAACAGCCAGGCCTGGTTCACGCCGAGTGCGCTGACCATCTCGCGGTCCTGCGTGGCCGCGCGCACCAGCGTGCCGAAGCGCGTGCGCGTGAGCAGCAGCCAGACCAGGCCCAGCACCACGGGGCCCACGGCGATCAGGAACAGGTCGTAGCTCGGGAACTGCCGGCCCAGGATTTCCACGGAGCCGCGCAGGCCCGGGGCGCGCGGCCCCAGCAGCTCTTCAGGTCCCCAGATCCACAGCGCGGCGTCCTTGATCACGAGCACCAGCGCGAAGGTGGCCAGCAGCTGGAACAGTTCGGGCGCCTTGTAGATGCGGCGCAGCAGCAGCACCTCGACGATGGCACCCAGCACGCCGACCACGAGCGCGGCCAGCAGCAGCGCGGGCCAGAAGCCCAGCGTGCCGCCCAGCCGGTCGACCAGCGTGTAGGCCGTGTAGATGCCCACCATGAAGAACGAGCCGTGGGCGAAATTGACGATGCGCGTGACGCCGAAGATCAGCGACAGGCCGGCCGCGACCAGGAACAGCGAGGAGGCACCGGCCAGGCCGTTGAGCAGCTGGACGATGAAACCAGAAAAACTCATGCGATGGAACCTGCAAAGGCGTGAGGCGGCCACCGCCCGCGCGCCGGGGCGTGGGCGGTGGAGATCGGCGCGGGGGCTGGTGGCGGCTTACTCGGCCGGACGCAGCTTCTTGACTTCCTCGTCCGAGGGCTGGAACTTGCCGCCGTCCAGGTAGACGTAGTTGACCATGGTGCCCTTGCCGCCCTCGTTCTTGGTGCGGCCCACGTAGGCGCCCATCGTGGACTGGTTGTCCTGGGCGCGGTACTGGATCTTGCCGAAGGGCGACATCAGCTCCAGGCCCTTGAAGGCCGTGATGAGCTTGTCGGTGTCGGTGCCGCCGGCCTTCTTGATGCCCTCGGCCAGCGAGTGGATCATGCTGTAGCCCACGACCGAGCCCAGGCGCGGGTAGTCCTTGAACTTGGCCTGGTAGGCCTTGACCCAGGCGTCGTGCTCGGGCGTCTTGATCGAGTACCAGGGGTAGCCCGTCACGATCCAGCCGTCGGGCGCCTCGTCCTTGAGCGGGTCGATGTACTCGGGCTCACCGGTCAGCACGCTGACCACCTCGCGGCCCTTGAACAGGCCGCGCGTGTTGCCTTCGCGCACGAACTTGGACAGGTCGGCCGCGAACAGCACGTTGAAGATCGCATCGGGCTTGCTGTCGGCCAGGGCCTGCACCACGCTGCCGGCGTCGACCTTGCCCAGCGGCGTGGCCTGTTCGGCGACGAACTCCACGTCGGGCTGCGCGGCCTTCATGAGCTGCTTGAAGGTGGCGGCCGAGGACTGGCCGTACTCGTAGTTGGGGTAGACCAGCGCCCAGCGCTTCTTCTTGAGCTTGGCGGCCTCTGGCACCAGCATGGCGACCTGCATGTAGGTCGAGGGGCGCAGCCGGAAGGTGTAGCGGTTGCCGTTCTGCCAGACGATCTTGTCGGTCAGCGGCTCGCCCGCGAGGTAGAAGAACTTCTTCTGCTTGGCGAAGTCGGTCAGCGCCAGGCCCGTGTTGGACAGGAAGGCGCCCGAGAGCACGTCCACCTTCTCGCGCGAGACCAGCTCCTCGGCCAGGCGCACGGTGTCGCCCGGGTTGCCGTTGTCGTCGCGCGAGATCAGCTCGAAGCTCTTGCCGTTGACGCCGCCGGCCTTGTTGATCTCTTCCACGGCCAGCTCCATGCCCTTCTTGTAGGGCTCCAGGAACGCAGGCTGCGCCTTGTAGCTGTTGATTTCGCCGATCTTGATCACGCCCTGGGCGTGTGCCGGAACGAGCGAGGCGAGCGCGAGGACCGAGGCCGCGCTGAACACGAGACGCATGGATTTCATCGGAAGGCTCCTTGGGGATGGGGGGAAAGCGAACGGAGGGGGCAGGGCGGCGCGCTTCAGCGCAGGCCGTCCTTGCCTTCGATCTCGGACACCTGCAGGCCGCCCACGCGCGGCAGCGGGCGGCCACCGGCCGTGACGGCCACGGCGACCACGATCTCGCCGGCGCGCGGCGCGTCGGGCACGCGGGCCTCGATCGCATCGAAGTGGCTGCGTACGAAAGCGGCATCCTTGTGGCCCAGCGGCACATCGATCGCGCAGCCCATGCCGCCGACCTTCTTGGCCGAGGGCACCAGGGCCGCACCCTTTTCGACGGCGCGCCGCAGCGGTGCGCCGAGCTTGGGATGCAGGATCGCGGCCGCATGCTCGAGTTCGCCGGCCTCGCCGACGATGGCGGCCTTGCCATAGCCTTGGGCTTCGGCGGCAGAGATGCCCAGCGCGGCCACGCACCTGTCGCCGAGCAGGCCGCCGAGTTCCTCGCCGATGGCGATCAGCGCGTCGAGGTTTTCCTCGAAGCGGCCTGCGAAGGGGTTGGTGATCACGGCCATCGCGAGTGCACGCCGCACCGGCGGGGTGACGGGCCGCCCCATTTCGAGGCGCGTTTCATCGACTTGAACGATCAGTTTGCGGATCTCTGCGGGCATGGCTGCGGTTCAGGTTGCGAAGAGGATGGCATTGTGCGGGCGATCACGGCGCCGCGGCTTAGGTACTTTCATTAAGCAATTACTGCACCAATTGCCACGCACCCGTGTCGTCCATGGCATCTGTGGTGCGCCAGCGTCCCTGGCAGACCAGCGCGGCCTGCCAGACCAGACCGCGCGCCTGCAGCGCCTGCGCGCAGTCCAGCCCGGCCTGCAGGGCCTGGTCGACGCGCGCGGGTGGCAGCGGCGGCACATCGACGGTCACGGGGATCGCACCGAGGTCGCTGTCGTCCTTGATCTGATCGGCGGGGCGGCGCTCGATGCGCACGTCGTCCACGTTGACGGCATTGGCGATCACGGTGGCGGCCGCGTCGGCGCTGGCCGCATCGCGGGCCAGCACGGTCACGCTGTCGGCGATGCCCAGCGAGAAGCTGCGGCCGCGCCAGCCGCTCGTGGCCACGCCGCGCACGGGCATGGCGGCCGTGACCGCGAACTGCGCGTCGGTGGGCAGGGCCTGGCGGGATGCGAAGCCGGCGAAGCGCGCGATGTCGGCCCACAGGCCCACGCGCACGCTCGCGCCTGGCACCAGGTGCAGCGCGATGTCGCCACCGTTGTTGACCCAGGCGCGCGCGATGCCAGCGCGTGCGTAGTGCGCGACGATCTCCTGCGCGACAGATCCTGCGACGGCCGCCATCGGGGTGATGAAGCCGCCCTGAAAAGGTGCGCACGCGGTCCACATGCGGCGCGCCACGGCGCCGTGCAGCGGGCAGTCGCCGCCGCCGATCGGCGTGCGCAGCAGGGCCAGCTCGGCGACGAGTTCGGGCAGCAGTGTGCCGAAGCGTTGCCAGGCCGCGTCGTGTGCGGCCTGTATCGCGAATGCCTCGCCTTCGGCGGCGATGACGAGGTCGATGGGGCCGTGCTGGAAATGCGCCCGGCCGTCGGGCAGTGTGCTGCGGCTCGGGCCCATGCCGACGACGTCAGCCCAGCAACGGAGGCTGGCCGACGGGCCAGCCGTTGGCCGGTGCCGCAGCCAGCATGCGCCGCGCGCGTGGCGCACCGTCGTTGTGCCAGGCACCATGGGCCAGCGTGTCGTCCAGCGAGCGCACCTGCTCCATGTGGCCGCCCAGGCGCTGGTAGTCGGCCAGGCGCATCGTGAATTCCAGCGGCGCGACGATGGCCGGCGTCGGCACGGTGCCGAAGCTGTGGTCGGGCATGCGCATCACGTCCACCATCACGGTGATGCCGCCGCCGGGCCAGACGTAGCCGGGCGCGCCGCCCAGCGTGACATTGACGACCGACTGCTTGATGGCCTGCGTGAGCAGCACGGGGTTCTCGCTGACGCCGGCGCGCAGGCTGCCGCCCGCGCCGCCCAGGAACAGCACGGTGGTCAGCGAGGGCTCGCAGTTCTCGCCGATGCGCGCGACCACGCGTGCGACCTCCTCGGGCATGGGCCGGGGCTGCGGCACCAATTGCTCGTCCAGCACGTACCAGGCCGCATGCTCGCCGGTCGTCGAGACCATGAGCAGGCGCAGGCCGGGCCAGGCCGTCTCGCTCTCGCAGCTCTCGATGATGGACAGCGGGTCGGCGATGTCGGTGCCGCCCCAGCCCGTGCCGGGGTTGGCGACCTGGAAGTAGCGGCCCGGCGTGGACTTGCGGCCGCGCACCTTGATGCCGGCCGCGCGCATGTCCAGGCAGCGGCCGGCCTGGTGCTCGGTCAGCACGCCCGTGATGTGGTCGTCCACGACGATGACCTCGTCGCAGATGCCGTGGAACTGGCGCGCGAAGATGCCGACCGTGGCCGAGCCGCAGCCCACGCGCATGCGTTGCTCGCGCACGCCGTTGACGATGGGTGCCTGGCCGGCCTGGATGACGACCTGCGCACCGCCATCGATGCTGATCTCCAGCGCCTGCTTGTTGCCCAGGGCCTGCATGGCGTCCAGTGTCACGCGGCCTTCCTTCTTGCTGCCGCCCGTCAGGTGGTGCACGCCGCCCAGGGACAACATCTGCGAACCGTATTCGGCCGTGGTGACATGGCCGATGACCTCGCCCTTGCTGCGCACGTTGGCCTGCTCGGGGCCGAGCCAGCGGTCGGTGTCGATCTTCACCTTGAGGCTGCAGTAGCTGAAGATGCCTTCGGTCACGACCGTGACCATGTCCACGCCATCGGCCTCGGAGGCGACGATGAAGGGCGCGGGCTTGTAGTCGGGGTAGGTCGTGGAGGCGCCGATGCCGGTCACGAACACCTGCGTGCCGGGCGCCAGCGGCATGGCCTCGTCCTGGCCCTCGGCGTCGCGCGCCGTGAACGGCACGAGCGGCTGCTCGGCGTCCAGCGTGCGCTGCAGCAGCACCACGGGGTCCACGCGCACGAGCACACCGTCGGCGTTGGCGTAGCGGTCGCAGGCGCCCGTGCGGCCGGGGCCGATCTGGCACAGCACAGGGCAGGCATTGCACTCGACCTTGTCGCTGGCCATGCGCTCGTTGCGTGGGCGTGCGCGCTCCAGGCCCTGGGCCTGCACGGCCTCCGGGGCGACAGGGAGAACATCCGGCAGGCCGTCGGTCTTGGTGTGCTCGTTCAGCATCGTGGGGGCTCCGTTGCGGTGCCGCGCCTTGCCGCGATCCCGCGTTTCATGTAGTATTCACTTAACGTGGCGCGGCAGATGCTACCGACAATCGCAGGGTGTCGCAAGCGGTGTCGCCCCCGCAATAGCCATGTCGCTCGCATGCTGGAACCGCCAGCGGCTGCGACCGCCTGTGAAAAAATCGGCCGTTTTCACTCTGCTACCCAACAGACCGAACGTCATGAGCGCTTTCAACGAAGAGAAGGTCCTGTCCGTCCACCACTGGACGGACCGCTTGTTCAGCTTCACCACGACGCGCGACCCCTCGCTGCGGTTCTCGAACGGGCACTTCACGATGATC
>DATKFT010000744.1:0-1894 GCA_035544335.1 Pseudorhodoferax sp. | reverse complement strand
AGCGGATGGCGCCGCGGCGCTTGGCCAGCATGCCGATCAGCGCCTTGAGCGTGGTGGACTTGCCGGCGCCGTTGCGTCCCATGAGGGCCACGACCTCGCCGCGGCGCACGTTCAGGTGCACGTCGTAGAGGATCTGCGCGGCGCCGTACCAGGCGCACAAGGCGCTGGCGTCGAGCAGCACGGGCGAAGAAGAGGTCGTCATGCGGGAACTCCTGCGGCGGCCTGGGCCTTCTCGAAGGTCTTGCCGCTGCCGAAGTAGACCTCCTGCACCTTGGGATGGTCGCGGATCTCCAGTGGCTTGCCCTGCGCGATCAGGCGCCCGCGGGCCAGCACGATCATGCGGTCCGCGTAGGCGAACACCACGTCCATGCTGTGCTCGGTGAACAGCACGGCCATGCCGCGGTCGATCACGAGCTGCTTGGTCAGCGCCATGAGTTCGTTGCGCTCCTTGGGCGCCATGCCGGCCGTGGGCTCGTCCATGAGCAGCAGCTTGGGGTCGTTGGCCATGGCGATGGCCAGCTCCACGCGCTTGACATCGCCGTAGGCCAGCTCGCTGCAGGGCCGGTCGGCCTGGGCGCGCATGCCGACCTGCTCGAGCAGCGCGAGCGCGGCATCGCGCCGGTGGTCGGCCGCGCGGCGCCACATCGAGAACAGGCGGCCGTCGTGCGAGAGCAGCGCCATCTGCACGTTCTCCACCACGGTCAGCGAGGCGAAGGTCTCGGCGATCTGGAAGGTGCGGCCCACGCCCAGGCGCCAGATCGCGCGCGGCTTCATGCCCACGAGCTCCTGGCCCGCGAGCCGGATCGAGCCCTGGTCGGCACGCAGCTGGCCGTTGACCATGTTGAAGGTGGTGGTCTTGCCCGCGCCGTTGGGGCCGATCAGGGCCAGCAGCTCGCCGGTCTGCAGCGTGAAATCGATGCCATCCACGGCCTTGACGCCGCCGAAGGATTTGCCCAGGCCCTGGACCTCGAGAAGTGCCTTGCTCATGGGGTGGTCCTGCGGTCGAAGAGCTGCTTGGCGAAACCGGCGATGCCCTGCGGGAACAGCAGCACCAGCACGAGGATGGTGCCGCCCAGCATGGCGCGCCAGTAGTCGGTGTTGCGCGCCACCGTGTCGTGCAGCCAGGTGAAGCTGACCGCGCCGACCACGGGGCCGGCCAGGGTCTGGATGCCGCCCAGCAGCACCATCACGAGACCGTCGATGGACTTGGTCACGTTGAGCGATTCGGGCGAGATGCTGCCCTTGGAGAACGCGAACAGCGCACCCGCCAGCCCGCCCACGGTGCCGGCCACCACGAAGGCGGCCCACTGCATGCGCTTGACGTCGATGCCGATCGCGTCGGCACGCAGCGTGGAATCGCGTCCCGCGCGCAGCGCGTAGCCGAAGGGCGAGAACAGCACGCGGCGCAGCCACCAGATCCCCAGGCCCACGAGCGCCAGCGTAAGCCAGTAGTACATGCGCTTGTCCGCGAATGTGGCCGAGGGCCACACGCCCGTGAGCCCGTTGCTGCCGCCCGTGAAGCTGTCCCACTGGTAGGTGATGGCCCAGGTGATCTGCGCGAAGGCCAGCGTGAGCATGGCCAGGTACACGCCCGACAGCCGCACCGCGAACCAGCCGAAGACGAAGGCGCCCAGCGCCGCCACCAGTGGGGCCAGCACGAGCGCGGCCTCCATGGGCATGCCGGTGCTGCGCACGAACAGCGCGGCCGCATAGGCGCCCAGGCCGAAGTAGGCCGCATGGCCGAACGAGTGCATGCCGGCCGGACCCATGATGAAGTGCAGGCTGGTCGCGAACAGCGCGGCGATCAGCAGGTCGATCAGCAGCACCGTGGTGTACGAGGAGGCTTCGGTCAGCAGCGGCACGGCCGCCAGGCCCAGCGCGAGCAGCACGGCCA
>DATKFT010000743.1:0-3984 GCA_035544335.1 Pseudorhodoferax sp. | reverse complement strand
AAACGTTTAATCATCGCTGCATCTGCGTCCTTGGGACGCGGTGCGGCGATGGTTCGACGGACACCATGGGCGGCGTCAGCCGATTTTTTTGGCGCAGTTGATTAAACGTTTTTTCATTTCGAAGGAACGGCATGAAACGGCGCAGGCCATGGGTTTGGGCAAGCGGGAGCCGAAGGCTCCACCAACGACTGGAGACATTGCGTGAACACCATCCACACCATCGGCTGGGCCTTGGCCGGCCTCGTGCTGGCCACCGCCCCGGCCAGCGCGCAGAACTACCCCACCAAGCCCGTGAGCCTCGTCGTGCCCTACGCGCCCGGCGGGCAGGCCGACGCGCTGGCGCGCACGATCGGCAGGAAGCTCAGCGAACGCTGGGGCCAGCCCGTGCTGGTCGAGTACAAGCCCGGCGCGGCCTCCACGGTGGGCACCGACTTCGTGGCCAAGGCCGTCCCCGACGGCCACACGCTGCTGCTGGCACCCGCGCCTTTCGTCACGGCCCAGTACGCCTACCCCAAGCTCAACTACGACAGCCGCACCGACTTCGCGCCCGTGACCCTGCTGAGCCAGAACCCGCTCGTGGTGGCCATCAACCCGGCGCGCCTGCCGCTCAAAACCATGGGCGAGTTCATCGCGCGCGCCAAGGCGGAGCCCGGCAAGCTGACCTACGGCACCTCGGGCAGCGGCGGGCTGTCGCATCTGGCCGTCGAACTGTTCCGGCAGCAGGCCGGCATCGATGTGCTGCACGTGCCCTACAAGGGCGGTGCGCCCGCGATCACGGACCTGGTGGGCGGCCAGATCGATTTCATGTTCGCCAGTCCGCTGGAAGTCATGCCCTATGTGAAGTCCGGCCGGCTGGCGGTGCTGGGTGTCAGCACGGCCAAGCGGCTGGGCTACTGGCCCGAGGTGCCGACGCTCAAGGAAAGCGGCTACCCCGACTACGAGGCCCATGCCTGGTTCGGTCTCGTGGCGCCGGGCGCCACGCCGCGCAACGTGGTGGCCAAGATCAACCGCGACGTGGTGGACATCCTGAAGTCGCCCGAGGTCCTGGAGCGCTTCGCCAGCCTGGGGGTGGACGCCGCGCCGACCACGGTGGAGGCGTTCACGCGCTTTCTCGCGCAGGAGCATGTGCGCTGGTCGGCCGCCGTCAAGGCCGCCGGCGTGAAGGTCGAGTAGGCCCGGCTTCCCATCCTCTTCCCCGTCCCCCCGTTTCCCCGCTCTCCCATCCAACGAGGTATTCCCATGCAGATCAAGAACATGCTGGCCCCGCTGCTGCCCCTGCTGGCGGCCACGGCCTTTGCGCAGGCGTCCGAGGACCAGGCTGTCTGGCAGCAGGTCGACGCGCTGAACGCGGCGGTCTTCCAGCGCAAGGACGCCCGGGCCATGCAGGCCCTGGTCGACGAACGGCTCAGCTACGCCCACTCCAACGGCCAGGTCGAGAACAAGGCCCAGATGGTCGCCAACGCCGTGGCCAGCAGAAACCAGTACCGCGACATCGTGGTCGACCGGGTCAGCATGACGGTTGCCGACAACACGGCCGTGGCCCGCCATGTGCTCGCGGCCACGCAGACCGACCAGCACGGCAAGGAATCGGCCTTGCGCATCAGCGTGTTGCAGGTGTGGATGCGCCAGCCCGGCAAGCCCTGGGAACTGCTCGCGCGCCAGGCCGTGCGCGTGGCCGCGCAGTAAGGAGAGCCGCATGCGCCGCAACAAGATCAAGCAGATGTGGGCCGAAGGCCGCCCGGTCACGCTGGGCTGGCTGGGCGTGGCCAGCACGCAGACCGCAGAAGCCATGGCCGCGCAGGGCTTCGACGCCCTGTGCGTGGACCTGCAGCACGGCACGACCACGCTGTCCAACCTGCTGCCCATGCTGCAGGCCGTCGCGCTGACCGACACCGCGACGGTCGTGCGCGTGGGCTGGAACGATCCTGCCACCATCATGAAGGCGCTGGACCTGGGCACCTACAACGTCATCGTGCCCATGGTGAACACGGCGCAGGACGCGGCACGCGCGGCCGCGGCCTGCCACTATCCGCCGCTGGGCATGCGCTCCTATGGCCCGATCCGGCCCGCGTCGCACTGGGGCACGGCACAGCCCGTGGAGACCGACGGCGAGGTGCTGCTGTTCGCCATGGTCGAGACGCGGGAAGGGCTGGACAACCTGGACGCGATCTGCGCCACGCCCGGCGTCGACGCCATCTACGTCGGCCCCTCCGACCTCTCGTTCGCACTGGGCCTGCCGCCCCAGTCCGACAACATGGACCCGCGGCACCTGGCGGCCTGCGACCGCATCCGCGAGGCCGCGCACCGGCATGGCAAGAAGGTCTGCATGCACTGCGCGAGCGCACCGTTCGCGGCGGACGCGATCCGGCGCGGCTTCGACCTCGTGATGCTGACGTCGGACACCGCCTCGATCGCGGCCGGCGCGCGCCGCCAGCTCGACGCGTTGCGCGCCGCGCTGGCGTAGGGCACGCGCGGCTGCGCAGATCTGGCCGGGGGAAGGCTCAGCGCAGGCCCCGCCGCCGGACGCCGCGCAGCGTGCGTGTGCGGCTTCCATGCGTGCATCTGCACGGGCGTCGTCGGGCACGGCCGGCGCTGCAAGAACGGCTGGAACAAGGCGGTATGCCGACCTATGCTTGTAGCCTGTGGCGCAGCCGCGCCCGAACGGCGCGTCGTGTGCGAAAGGATCTCCCATGTTGAGCCATTCGACGGTGACGACGATGCTGCCGGTCATCGACATGGACCGTGCGCGGGCCTTCTACGAAGGCAGCCTGGGCCTGGCGGGCGGGCGGCTGCGGCCCGACGGAAAGTTTGTCTACGCCGTGGGCGGCAGCACGCTGGCGCTGTTTCCCAAGCCCGGGGGCACCAAGGCCGACCACACGGCGATCAGCTTCCAGGTCGCGGACATCGCCGCGAGCATCGCCGCGCTGCAGCAGGCGGGCGTCGTGTTCGAGGACTACGACCTGCCGGGCCTGCGGACGGTCGGCCATGTGTGCGTGCTGGGAGCGGAGAAGGCTGCCTGGTTCAAGGACCCGGAGGGCAACTTCCTGTGCCTGCACGAGGACATCGCGCCGGACTAGGGGTACGCCCTGCGGTCCTGCGCGCCCGCGGCCCGGCGCTCCGGGCTGGCCTCAGCGCGCGGCCACGCCGAAGAACTCGCGCTGGATCGCCGGCGTCAGCATGCGCAGCCCCGACAGCCTGCGCATGAACTGCCGCGGCCGCCGCACGGCCTCGCGGTTCAGGAAGAACTGGCGCAGGATCTTGGGCGCCTGGCTGTGCGATCCGCTCTGGCCCACGCGGTAGACGGCACCGTGGAAGGGCAGCCGCGCCAGCGGCGTGCCCTGGTGCGCGAGCACCTCGTGCAGCCGGATGTGGCTGCCCAGCATGCCCATCATGTAGGCCGGCGTCGCATCCTCGAAGCGCGCGGGCAGGCCGTAGGCGTCGGCGCGCACGATCAGCGAGGTGCCGCAGATCTGGTTGAAGGCGTTGTGCTGCAGCAGCAGCCGGCCGCCATCGCTCCAGACATAGCCATCGTCCACGGTCCAGCCATGGGCGTCGGGGTGCTGCAGCGCGAAGCGCGTGATGCGCGCGCTCACGAAGTCGTCGTCGTCCACGATCATGAAGAAGCGGCTGTCCCGCGCGCGCAGCATGCCCTTGAGCACGCGCCGGCCCTTGTCGATGCGAAAGGCATTGCGGAAGTCCTCGCGCGACAGCCCGGCCTGCTGGTCGTGCTGGGCGTTGGGCGCGAACTGCACCCATTCGACGCCGAAGCGCTCGGGCAGCGCGGGCAGGTCCGAGCCCTCGTTGGCGACGATGATGCCGCGCCAGTCGCCATGGTCCTGTGCCGCGATCGAGCGCACGGTCTGCGTGAGGTTGGACTTGAGCTGCGACCAGTCGCGCGCATTGGCCGGATGGCGCACCGGGATCACGAAGGTGATGGCTGTCATCGGCCTGCCCTCCGTGCTGCGCACTTGGGCTGCGAGCGCG
>DATKFT010000742.1:0-4001 GCA_035544335.1 Pseudorhodoferax sp. | reverse complement strand
CGCGCCCTGTGCGCGGGGCCACGTGGCAGGAGTGGTCCGATGAACGTTCTCCCGACTGCGTACGACCCCTGGGGCGTGCTGGTTTCGGTGGTGATTGCCGGCGTGGCGTCCTATGTGGCGCTGGACCTCGCAGCGCGCGTGCGCCGGCCCGACCGCCTGGCCGCGCTGCTGTGGTGGGGCGGCGGCTCGCTGGTGCTGGGCACGGGCATCTGGGCCATGCACTTCATCGGCATGCTGGCGTTCACGGTGCCGATCAAGCTGGGCTACACGCACGGGCTGACCTTCGCGTCCTTCTGCGCGGCCGTGCTGACCTCGGCGGTCGCGCTGGGCATCGCGAGCCAGGGACGCCTGCGCTGGGGCCGGCTGGCGTCAGGTGCGCTCGCCATGGGCAGCGGCATCTGCGCCATGCACTATCTGGGCATGGCGGCCCTGGACATGACGCCGGCCATCGTCTGGGACCCGGCCTGGGTCGCGCTGTCGGCGCTGATCGCGGTGGTGGCCTCGGGCGTCGCACTGTGGCTGTTCTTCTGGCTGCGCAGCCTGGACGACCCGCGGCGCTGGGCCTACCAGGTCGGCGCGGCCGCGGTCATGGGGGTGGCGATCGCCGGCATGCACTACACGGGCATGGCCGCGGCTTCGTTTCCGCAGGATTCGCTGTGCCTGAGCGTGGACGCGCTGGGCGGCTCCGGCCTCGCGGCGGCCGTGGGGCTGGCCAGCGCACTGCTGCTGGTGCTGACGCTGGGGCTGTCGGCGCTGGACGAACGGCTCGAGCGCCGGGCCGCCTTGCTGTCCTCCTCGCTGGGCGAGGCCAATGCGCAGCTGTTGTCCGTCCAGTCGGCCAACGACGAACTGCACCGCAGGGTGTTCAGCGACGCACTGACCGGGCTGCCCAACCGCCTGCTGTTCGAGGACCGGCTCGCCCAGGCACTGCTGCGCCATGAACGTGCGTCCGAGCGCATCAGCCTGCGCAAGCTCGAGAAGATCGGCGTGCTGTTCATCGACCTCGATGGCTTCAAGCCCGTCAACGACCTGTTCGGCCACGCGGCCGGCGACGCGGTGCTGAAGGAGGCTGCCGTGCGCCTGCGCCGGCTCGCACGCAGCAGCGACACGGTGGCGCGCATGGGCGGCGACGAGTTCTTGCTGCTGGTCGAGGACGCGGGCAGCATTGCCGACTGCATGGCGCTCGCGGGGCGTGTGGTGCAGGCGCTGGGCCTGCCGTTCGAGGTCGCAGGCCGCGAGGTGCAGATCGCCGGCTCCATCGGCGTGGCGGTCTATCCGGATCAGGGCCACCGCGACAAGCTGGTGGCCAACGCCGACGCCGCCATGTATGTGGCCAAGCGCAATGGCGGCAATGGCTGCGCCTTGTTCGAGGCGCACATGGACTTGAACGCGGGTGACCAGCTGAGCCTGCTCAACGACCTGCGCCACGCGATGGCGCGCGGCCAGCTGGCCTTGCACTACCAACCCAAGATCGATGGCCGCCGCGGGCGCATCCACGGCGTCGAGGCGCTGCTGCGCTGGAAGCACCCGGAGCGCGGCATGGTGGAGCCCGCCCGGTTCATCGCACTGGCCGAGCGCTTCGGCCTCATCAACCAGATCGGCGGCTGGGTCATCGACGAGGCCTGCCGCCAGATGCGGGCCTGGGCCAACAAGGGCATGCACATGCGCGTGGCCATCAACATCTCGGTGCACCAGCTGCGCGAGCCCGGCCTGGTGCAGCGCATCGAGCAGGCATTGCAGCGCAACCAGGTGCCAGCCGCGCTGCTCCTGTGCGAGATCACGGAGTCGGTGGCGATGGAGGACATCAAGGGCACGCAGCGCGTGTTCGAGGGGCTCGCGCGCATCGGGGTCTACCTGTCGATCGATGATTTCGGAACCGGCTACTCCAGCCTGAGCTACCTGCGCCAGCTGCCGGCGCGCCAGGTCAAGATCGACCGCAGCTTCGTGCAGGACCTGGAGCAGAGCACCGACGCGCGCGCTGTCGTCGATGCCGTGATCCGGTTGGCCCATGCACTGGGCCTGCGCGTCGTCGGCGAGGGCGTGGAGACGGCCGGCCAGAGCGAGATCCTGCTGCAGATGGGCTGCGATGAGCTGCAGGGCTACCACTTCGCGCGCCCGATGCCGGCCGAGACCTTGTGGGCCTGGGCGCAGGAGGCCGGGCCCGAGCGCTGCGCCGTGCCGTTTTCCTCTTCGGTGCTGGGCCGCCTGTGAGCGGCCAGTGCGTCAGCGGTTGCGCGACTTCATCGCGCGCTCGACCTCGCGCTTGCCTTCGCGGTCCTTGATGGTGTCGCGCTTGTCGTGCTCGGCCTTGCCCTTGGCCAGCGCGATCTCGCACTTGACCCGGCCGTCCTTCCAGTGCAGGTTGAGCGGCACCAGCGTGTAGCCCTTTTGCTCGACCTTGCCCGTGAGGCGCTTGATCTGCTCCTTGTGCAGCAGCAGCTTCTTGGTGCGCACGGCATCGGGGTTCACGTGCGTGGAGGCCGACTTGAGCGGATTGATCTGGCAGCCGACCACGAACATCTCGCCGTTGCGCACGACCACGTAGCCATCGGTCAGCTGCACCTTGCCTTCGCGCAGCGCCTTGACCTCCCAGCCTTCCAGCACCATGCCGGCCTCGAACTTTTCCTCGAAGAAGTAGTTGAAGGCCGCCTTCTTGTTGTCGGCGATGCGGGAGGAGGTGGCTTGGGGTTTCTTGGACATGGTGCTTGTGCGCTCGAACTCGAAGATGGGGACGCTGGTCCGGCGTGCAAGCCTGTCTAGAATCCGGCGGAATCTTTGATTCTATGAAAACCGTCCAGAAGTCCGTCCTCATCTGGTACAGCGCCGAGCAGATGTTCGATCTGGTGGCCCAGGTCGACCAGTATCCCCAGTTCCTGCCCTGGTGCGACCGCGCCGCCGTGCTGGAGCGCCATGCGGACGGCATGACCGCCGAAGTCGGCATCGCGTTCGCGGGCATCCACCAGAGCTTCACGACCCGCAACACCCATGTGCCGGGCCGGCAGATCGGCATGCGGCTGGTCAAGGGCCCGTTCTCCAAGCTGGAAGGCGACTGGAGCTTCCAGCCCGTGGGCGATGGCGCGCAGAGCGCGTGCCGCGTGGGGCTGGAGCTGCGCTACGGCTTTTCCAGCATGGCATTGGGGGCCGTCGTCGGTCCGGTGTTCGACCGCATCGCCGGCAGCCTGGTCGACGCCTTCGTGAAGCGCGCCGAGCAGGTGTACGGCTGATGTCCGCGGCGGCGCAGCCCATCGCCGTCGAGCTCGTGGCCGCGGCCGGTCCGCGCCAGGTGGTCCAGGCGCAGCTGCAGTTGCCGGCCGGCGCGCGGGTGGCCGATGCGCTGCGCGCGGCGCAATCGCTTGTGGACTTTGCCGGCCTCATGCTGGCCGACATGCCGGTGGGCATCTGGGGACGCAAGGCTTCGGCGGCGCAACTGCTGCAGACGGGCGACCGCATCGAATGCTACCGGCCACTGCTGGTCGACCCCAAGGTCGCGCGGCGCGAGCGATTTGCGCAGCAGGGTGCGCGTTCGACCGGGCTGTTTGCCAAGCGCCGTCCCGGCGCCAAGGCCGGTTACTGAGACAGCCTACTGGGGCGCTGCCGCGGGCCCGCAGTCGCGCGTGATGATGTCCTGCGCGCGCCGGCCTTCTGCGCTGCGCGCGGCGTCGTCGAGGAACTCGCGTTCGCCCTGGGCGTTGGTGCGTGCGATGCGCATGCCCGAATCGAGGTTGGCCTTGGCCTGCTGGGCCCGCACGCAGTTGTCCGCGCGGGCCTTCGCCTGGGCTTCCTGCGCGGCCTTCTGGCGGGCGGCCTCGGCAGCCTCGGCCTGCTGGCGCCGCTGCTCCAGCTCCTTGTCCTGCCCGCTGGGCGGAGGCGCCTCGCCGGCGCGCGAGGCGGGCGCAGCAGGAGCGGGAGCGGGAGCCGGGGAGGCCAGGCGCTGGCTGCCGCTGGGGCGCTGCAGCACGTTCTTGTCGGGGATGTCGGCCGGTGGCGGCCGGTCGCTGAAC
>DATKFT010000741.1:0-2794 GCA_035544335.1 Pseudorhodoferax sp. | reverse complement strand
GCGCCGGTGCCGTGCTGCATGTGGGCGCCGCACTGCTGTGGCTGCCGCAGGCCGCGCTGCTGGCCTGGGCCGTGCAGGGGCTGGCCGATGGCAGGGGCCTGGCGGCCGTGGCCTGGCCTGCGGCCGGTGTGCTGGGCCTGGGCCTGCTGCGGGCCTGGTGCGAGGCTGCTGCGCTGCGCCGCCTGTTCGATGCGGCGCGCGGCCAGGTCACGGCCCTGCGCATGCAGCTCGTGCAGGCGCTGGCGCGGCGTTCGCCGCTGGACGCGGCGCGGCCCGCCTCGGGCCTGGCCGCGAGCGCCTTGGCGGAGCAGGCCGATGCGCTGCTGCCGCAGCTGCTGCGCTATGCGCCGGCGCGCGCACGCGTGCTCTGCGTGCCGCTGGCCATCGTGGTGGCCGTGGCACCGCTGTCCTGGGTGGCCGCGCTGATCCTCGTGTGCGCGGCGCCGCTGATTCCGCTGTTCATGGCCCTGGTCGGCTGGCGCGCCAAGGCCGCCAGCGAGGCGCAGCTGGCCGGCCTCGGCGACATGCATGGCTTTCTGCTCGACCGGCTGCGCGGCCTGGCCACGCTGCGTGCGCTCGGTGCGGTGGACGCCACCGCGCTGCGCCTGCGCGCGGTCGCCGAGCTGCTGCGCCAGCGCACCATGGCCGTGCTGCGCCTGGCCTTCCTGTCGTCGGCGGTGCTGGAGCTGTTCTCGGCGCTGGGCGTGGCCATGGTCGCGGTCTACGTGGGCTTTCACCTGCTGGGGCCACTGCCGTTCGGTGCCTGGGGCGCGCGGCTGAGCCTGGGCGAAGGCCTGTTCATCCTGCTGTTGGCGCCGGCCTTCTTCGAGCCGCTGCGCGAGCTGTCGGCGGCCTGGCACGACCGCGCGGCCGGCACGGCCGCGCAGCAGTCCATCGCGGGGCTGTGCGCGCCCGGTGCCTCCTTGCTGGGTGCGTTGCAGGCTGCGCCTGTCGCGCAGGCCGCGGGCGCGCTGACCGTGCAGGTCGAGCAGCTGCGCTACCAGCATGCGGGTGCGGCCCGGCCGCTGTTCGACGGCCTGTCGTTCCGCCTGGCGCCCGGCGATCAGCTGGCCGTGCTGGGCCCCAGCGGCGCCGGCAAGTCCACGCTGCTGGCCTTGCTGGCCGGCCTCGCGCCGCTGCAGGGCGGCCGCATCGTGGTCGACGGCGTGGACCTGGCCGAGGACCAGGCCGCCAGCCTGCGCACGCGCATGGCCTGGGTGGCGCAGGCGCCGCACGTGTTCGCGGGCAGCGTCTGGCACAACCTGGCGCTGGGCCGCGACGCGCTGGCACCCGAGGCTGCGGCGCAGGCGCTGCGCGAGGCCGGCCTGGGCAGCCTGGGCGGCCTGGGCCAGGGGGGCCTGGCGCGCGCACTGGGCGAGGGCGGCACCGGCCTGTCGGGCGGCGAACTCGTGCGGCTGGCGCTGGCACGCGCGTGTGTGAACGTGCAGGCCGGCCTGGTGCTGGCCGACGAACCCACGGCCCACCTGGACCGCGCGACGGCCGATGCCGTCATCGAGGCCTTGCTGCAACTGGCCGAGGGCCGCACGCTGGTGGTGGCCACGCACGATCCCGTGCTGGCCGCGCGCCTGCCGCGCCGGCTGGACCTGGGGCGCGGCGCATGAGCCGGCCGCTGCGCAGGGGCAGCGCCTGGGCCGTGCTGGGCCTGCTGTGGCGCGGGCGTGGCCGCGCGCTGCTGGCGGGGGCTGCGCTGGCCGCGGCCACGGCGCTGGCCGGCATGGCCCTGCTGGGACTGTCGGGCTGGTTCATCAGCGCCACCGCGTTCGCCGGCCTGTCGGCCGCCACGGCCGTGGTGTTCGACGTGTTCGCGCCGTCGGCCGGCATCCGGCTGCTGGCGCTGGGCCGCACCGGGCTGCGTTATGCCGAGCGGCTGGTCACGCACGATGCCACGCTCGCCGTGCTGGCCGGCCTGCGCGAACAGCTGTTCCGCGGCTGGGCCCAGCCGCGCGCGGCGCGCCGGCTGCTCGCGCGGCCCGCGCGGCTGCTGTTCCGGCTCACGGCCGATGTGGACGCGCTCGACGCGCTGTACCTGCGCGTGGCCGTGCCGCTCGCCACCCTGGTCGTTGCCGCGCTGGTGGCCGGCCTGGCCTGGGGCCTGGTGGCGCCGCTGGCCGGTCTGGCGCTCGCGGCCGGCGTGGGGCTGGGCGGCAGCCTGCTGGCCTGGCGCTGCACGCAGCGCGCACAGGCACCTGCACGCCGCCGGGCCCAGGCCCAGGAGCAGCTGCGCGCGCTGGGCATCGACCTGGTCGCGGGCCAGACCGAGCTGGCCATGGCCGGCCGGTTGGTGGCGCAGTGCGAGGCCATCGCGGCGGCCGATGCCCGCTTGCAGGCCGCCGAAACGGCGCTGAACCGGCTGGAGGCCCGCACCGCCGGCGGCCTGGGTGTGCTGACGGCCTGCACGCTCGCGGGTGCGCTGCTGCTGGCCGGCTGGCTCGTGGCGCAGGACCGCGTGGGCGTGCCGGTGGCGGTGTGCCTGCTGCTCGTGGCGCTGGCCGCAACCGAGCCGCTCGCCGCGCTGCGCCGTGGCGCGCTGGACCTGGGCCGTGCGTTGCAGGCGGCGCGCCGGTTGGGGCCGCGCCTGCAGCCGCAGCCCGATGCCGTCTTGCCGCCCGCGCCCGCGCCCGGTGTGGCGCTGTGGCTGGACCAGGTCCATGCCGCGCCGGCCGAAGCGGCGCCCGCGGTGCTGCACGGCTGCAGCCTGCAGTTGCGTGCGGGCGAGCGCGTGGCCCTGGTCGGCGCGAGCGGCGCGGGCAAGTCCACGCTGCTGGCGTTGGCC
>DATKFT010000740.1:0-4514 GCA_035544335.1 Pseudorhodoferax sp. | reverse complement strand
TGGGAGTACACGAACGTCACCTACAAAGGCAACGCGGAGCGCATCCGCGCCGTGATGTCTGGCGAGACGCAGATGACGCTGGCCAGCGCGCCCGATGCGATCGCGGCGCTGCCCTCTGGGCGCGTGCGCGCGATCGGCATCTCCTCGCTTGCGCGTTCGCGCGCACTGCCCGAGGTGCCGACCCTGGACGAGTCGGGCATGAAGGGCTTTCAGCTCATGAGCTGGGGCGGCCTGTTCGCGCCCGCCGGCACGCCCGCGCCCGTCCTGGCCCAGCTCAGCGCGGACGCGCGCCGCGCACTGGCCGAGCCGGACGTCGTCGAACGGATCGAGTCCATGGGCAGCGAAGTCGGCCGTGGCACGGCCGAGCAGTTCCACAAGCGCATCGCGGCCGACGTGGGGCGCTGGCGCCGACTGGCCGAACGCCGCGGCCTGCCCACCTTTGACCAATGAGTTGCTGACATGAAAAGAGAAGAGAACGAACTGCTGACCCGCGTGGGCAAGGGCACGCCCATGGGCGAGCTCATGCGCCGGTACTGGCATCCGATCTGCACCTCCGCCGAGCTGCCCGAGCCCGACGGCGATCCGCTGCGCACGCGCCTGCTCGGCGAGACCTTCGTGGTCTTTCGCGACACCCAGGGGCGCGTGGGCGTGCTGGACGAGCTGTGCATGCACCGCGGCGCCTCGCTCGCGCTGGGCCGCGTGGAGGACGGCGGCATCCGCTGCCTGTACCACGGCTGGAAGTTCGCTGTGGACGGCAGCATCCTCGAGACGCCCAACCACCCGGACCCGCGCCTGCGCGAGCGCCTGAAAGCGCCCTGCTATCCCGTGCACGAAAGCGCGGGCCTGGTCTGGACCTATATCGGGCCGGCCGAGCACCAACCGCCGTTCCGCCGCTTCGGTTTCGAGGATGTGCCCGAGAGCAACCGCGTGGTGCTGCGCATCAACGTGCACGCCAACTATCTGCAGACTTGGGAAGGTGGCACCGACACCTCGCACGTGACCATGCTGCACAGCAATGCGGCGCGCCCGAGCTGGGCGCTGGGCGATGGCAAAGCGTCCAGCGGCATCGCCGACGACCTGCTGGTGGAGGCCTTCAACGACACGGCCCCCAAGCTGGAGATCGAGGACACGAGCTTCGGCTTCCACTACGCGGGCATCCGCACGGCGCCCGGCGAGACCGGCAGCCTGCGCAACGTGCGGGTGGTGCCCATCTTCCTGCCCAACGGCCGGATCATCCCGTTCCGCGACTTCTCCACCTGGGTGTTCGAGACGCCGCAGGACGACGAGCACACGAGCACCTACATGGTGGACGCGAGCCCTTCGCTGGCGCTGAGCCGCGCGGCGCGGCTGCGCCGCTCGGGCCTGCACGAAGAGCGCTTCTACAAGGACAACAACTTCGTCGCCGACTGGGGCAACCGCCTGGGCCAGGACCGCGAGGCCATGCGTCGGCGCGAGAACTGGACCGGGTTCAGCGGCATCAGCCAGGAGGACGCGATCATCTCCACGTCGATGGGGCCGGTGTACGACCGCACCAAGGAGCACCTGGTGGCTGCCGACACCGCAATCGTGCGCCTGCGCCGCCGCCTGCTCGACGCGGTACGCCGCTTCCAGCAGGGGGGTAACCCGCCAGCCGTGCAGGTCGAGGACATGACGCGCATGCGCGCTTTCGACACGGACTGGGACATCGCCCGCCCCTGGCAGGACATAGCGCCCGACCACCGGACCTATTTCCGCGCCGAGCCGGAGCAGTCCTGAGCATGCAGCCGATGGTGACGGAAAAACCGGGGCGTCTCGCCGGCCGGCGTCTGCTCGTGACCGGAGCTGCCTCGGGCATTGGCCTGGCGATCGCCCGCCTGTTCGCCGAGGAGGGCGCGGGCGTCGCACTGCTCGACCGCGAGGCCGGGGCGCTGCACCAGGCGACCGACAGCCTGGGCGCGCCGGCCCTGGCGCTCAGCGCTGACGTGGCGTGCCGCGCCGCGGTCGACCAGGCCGTGGCGCGCGCCGCGCAGGCCCTGGGCGGCCTCGACGGCGTCGTGAACGCGGCCGGCGTGAGCCGCCGCCAGGCCTTCGGCGCGATCGATGCCGACAGCTGGCGCCAGACCCTGGCCGTCAACCTGGACGGCCCCTTCCATGTCTGCCAGGCGGCCCTGCCGCACTTGGTTGCGTCGGGCGCGGCGACCGTGGTGAACATCGCTTCGGGCGTGGCGCTGCGGCCCGTCGCCGACTGCGCGGCCTATGCGGCCTCCAAGGGCGGGCTCATCGCGCTGGGCAAGGCGCTGGCGGTCGAACTCGCGCCGCTGGGCATCCGCGTCAATACCGTCTGCCCGGGCACTGTGGAGACGCCAATGGTCCGGCGCGGCATTGCCGCCTACGCGGACCGCGCCGCCGCGACACAGCGTCTGCTGCAGCGCCGCTTGATTCAGCGCTTCGGCCGGCCCGAGGAGATCGCGCATGCCGTGCTGTTCCTCACGGCCCACGACTGTGCCTACGCCACCGGCAGCGTGTTCGCCATCGATGGTGGCGGCAGCTTGCATTGAGGAGACCCATGCACGCCGACCCTGATGCAGTGATCGACCAGGCGGCGCGGCTGCGCCTGGATGGGCGTGGCTTCGCCGTGCTCGGCGCGGGCCGCGGGATCGGCCGCCAGGTGTGCCATGCGTTGTCGCAGGCCGGCGCCCGGCTGCTCTGCGTGGACCGCGACGCGGTCGCGGCGCAGCATGTCGCGGCCGAAGTGGCCGGCCACGCGCTGGCGGCCGATGTCACGCAGCGCGAAGGCATGGAATCGGTGTTCGCGGCGGCGCGCCATGGACTGCCGCGTCTGAGCGGCATCGTCGACATCGTGGGCCGCGCGCGGCTGGGGCCCATGGCGACGCTCACGGACGCGGAGTACTGCGAGCAGCACGACGTGGTCTTTCGCCACGCCTGGCTCGCGATACAGCTCGGCGCGCCGCTGCTGGCTGCGGCCGGCGGCGGCAGCATCGTGGTGGTGGGCTCGCTGTCCGGCGAGGCCGCGCTGCCGCACCAGGCGCTCTACGGCGCGCAGAAGGCGGCGCTGCACCACCTGGTGCGCTGCGCCGCCGTGGAGTACGCGCCACAGGGCGTGCGCATCAACACCGTCGCGCCCGGTCCCACGCGCACGCCCCGGCTCATGGCCTCGCTGGGCGAGGCGTGGCCGGCGCTGGAGCAGAGCATCCCCCTGCGCCGCAGCGCCGATCCGGCGGACATCGCGAGCGCCGTGCTGTTTCTCGCCAGCGACATGGCGCGCTGCATCACCGCGCAGCTGATCGCGGTGGACGGGGGCGCGCTGGCCACGGTGGCGCGGCCTGCGTCGGCCCCTCCCGTTCCCGATTTCGTTTCCGATTTCGCTTCCATCGCACATCCATGAACCACGAAGACAACGAAACCCTGTGCCGCGTCGGCCCAGGCACATCCATGGGCCAGCTGCTGCGCCGCTACTGGCTGCCGGCGGCACTGTCGGCGGACCTGCCTGAGCCGGACGGCGACCCGATCCGCGTGCGCCTGCTCGGGCAGGACTTCGTGGCCTTCCGCGACGGCGAGGGTCGCGTGGGCCTGCTCGACGAAGCCTGCCCGCACCGCCGGGCCTCGCTGGTGCTGGGCCGTGTCGGCGGTGGCGGCATCGAATGCCTGTACCACGGCTGGCGTTTCGACGTGCAGGGCGCCATCCTGCAGATGCCCAACTGCGACGACGAGCGCCTGGCCGCGCGCTACCGCGCGAACGCCTACCCCGTGCGCGAGGCGGGCGGGCTGGTCTGGGTGTACCTGGGGCCGGCCGAGCTGCAACCCGAATTCCCGCACCACCCCTGGATGGCGGCGGTGCCGGAGCACCGCTACACGCGGATCATCGCGAGCCATTCGAACTTCGTGCAGGTCATGGAGGGGCTGCTCGATTCGGCGCATCTGGGCATCCTGCACCAGGACGCGCTGCCTGCCAGCGACGGCTCGCAGCGCTACGACCACCCGGGCAAGACCGAGAGCTTTCGCCACCTGACGAGCGCGCGCGCGCCGGCCATGGAGGTGCAGGAGACCCCGTTCGGCCTGTACTACGCGGCCATGCGCACGGTCGCGCAGGACGGCGTGCCGCGGGTCGACACACGCGTGACCGCCTTCGTGGCGCCGTTCACGGTCTACGTGCCCTTCGACCGCGGCCGGGTCGTGCTCATGCTGATCCCGGTCGACGACGAGCACACCCATTTCTACAACATCACCTGGGACGACGAGCGCCCCGTCGGCACCGAGCCCTTGCGCAGCCAGATCGATCTGGCCGGGGGCACACTGCCCGAGGTGGCGCGCCGCTGGGGCTTCAGCCGCGAGACGCATGGGCAGCCCGGCACCGCGGGCCGGCACAACCGCTGGTTGCAGGACCGTGCGGCCATGCGCCGTGGTGAGACCTACACGGGCCTGCCGCCGTTCACGGCCGAGGATGCCGCCATGACGAGTTCGATGGGCCCGATCTCCGACCGCCAGGAGATGCTGGTGCCCGCGGACATCGCGAT
>DATKFT010000739.1:0-4109 GCA_035544335.1 Pseudorhodoferax sp. | reverse complement strand
CCAGATCCTGAGACGCGACCCGAAGATCACCACCAGAGGAAGTGATCAGCGAAGCCCTCTATCATACAACATCTTTGGGACCTGTCCGGCCCCGGTGCGAGTTTTCGCTTCCTCATGGCTTCGGCGGCTGAAAGAAGAGTGAGGAAGGTGTGCGCGCAACCCCGTGCGGAAGTCTGCAGCGCTGGCCCAAGAGCCCGCACGGGCGCCGCGTGCGTGATGCCGGCGGCCAAGCCAGCTCTAGCGGGAGCCGCGGGCCAGCGCGAGGCCCAGCAGCACCAGCACGCCGCCGAACACACGGTCGATCCAGAGCCGCATGGCCAGCATCCGGCGGCGCACCGCAGCGGTGGACAGGCAACTGGCCACGCGCACGAACCAGGCGAAGTGCGCGCCTGCGATGAAGGCGCCATACCCCAGCTGCACGGCCAGCAGCGAGTCCGGGCCCACCACCTGCATGAACAGGCTGACGATGAACACCATGGTCTACGGGTTCAGCGCATTGGTCAGGAAGCCCGTGCGCAGCGCGGCTCGGTCCGAGAGCGGCGTGGCCGACGGCGCCGCAGCTGCCGCTTGCGGCCGGGCGCGCAACATGCCGATACCCAGCCAGACCAGGTAGGCCGCGCCCGCCAGCCGCAGCGTGCGGAACATCCACAGCGACTGCTGCACCTGCAGGCCGACCCCGAGCAGCGTGTAGGCCACGTGCAGCAGCACGCCCAGCGAAATGCCCAGCGCCGTCAGCACGCCGGCCCGGCGCGACAACAGCAGGCTGTTGCGCGTGACCATCGCGAAGTCCGGTCCCGGGCTGATCACCGCGAGCACGGTGATGGTGATGACGGCTAGCAGTTCGGTCATGATGCCTCCTGCTGGAAGTGCGCACTCCTAGAAGCGCCACGCGCAGATGGCCAACGATGGATTCTGACGATATCGGTGAGCCAGACTCACCATGGCACGGCGAGAGACTGCCGTCGCGATTGCCTTCGCTGGTGGCCTTGCGCTGTTTCGAGGCCGCTGCGCAACTGGAGAACTTCAGCCGCGCGGCCGACGCGCTGCACCTGACACATGGCGCGGTCAGCCGCGCCGTCCGGCTGCTGGAGGACGAGCTGGGCGTGGCGCTGTTCGAGCGCCGCAACCGCCGCGTGTTCCTGACCGAAGACGGTCGCACGCTGGCGCGTGCCGTGCACGAAGGGCTGGGACTGGTGCGCCAGGCCGCGCACGCGCTGCGCCAGCGCGCCCGGCAGCCGCGCGTGCAGGTGTTGTCGTGCGAGCCGACGCTGCTGATGCGCTGGCTGATCCCGCGCTGGCCCGATTCCAGGCCCGCCACCCAGGCCAGGAACTGCACCTGGTCGCAGGCGGCGGACCGTTCTCGTTCGACAGCGGCATCGACCTCGCGATCCGGCGCGACGACTTTGCCTGGCCCACCAGCGTGCATGCCGAACTGCCGTGTGCGGAACAGGTGTGGCCGGTGTGCCGGCCCGACCGCGTGGCGGCCTGGTTCGGCACCGGCCGCCAGGCAGGGCGGCTGCAGGCCGCGGCACCACGCCTGCAGACACGCACGCGGCCGGACGCCTGGCAGACCTGGGCTGCAGCCGCCGGTCTGCCGCTGCCCGTGGCGCGCGAACAGGGGTTCGAACACTTCTACTTCAGCCTGCAGGCGGCCGTGGCCGGCCTGGGCGTGGCCATCGGCCCCTGGCAACTGGTGCGCGACGACATCGCGGCCGGGGTTCTGGCCGCGCCGGCCAGCTTCGTGGAGGACGGTTCGCGCTGCTGGCTGCTCTCGCCGCAAGCACCTGCTGCCGGCAGTGCCCAGCAGGCCTTGCTGGATTGGCTGCGCACGCTCAGCGCGCCCTGGGGATATCCCTGATTCAGGGCATGTTGTCACTTTCTGCCAATCGTTCGCGCGCTTGCGGCCATTGGTCGCCCGGCCGGTCTCCCACAGACTGCGCGCTCCGGAGCACACCGCCTCCGACGCCAGAGGAGACACCACCACCATGGGCCCACGCACGCTCGTCACCCGCCGCCATGTCCTGGGCGGCCTCGCCGCCAGCACCCTGCTGGGCGCCCCCCAGGTTTTCGCCCAGGGTGCCGGCAACTACCCAAACCAGGTCATCCGCATCGTCGTGCCCTATCCGGCCGGCGGCGCGACCGACACGCTGGCGCGCATGATGGCCAGCCATCTGCAGACGGCCTGGAACCAGACCGTGATCGTGGAGAACAAGCCCGGCGCTTCGGGCGCGATCGGCAACGACATGGTGGCCAAGGCCACGCCGGACGGCCATACGGTGCTGATGGCGATCACGGCCATCGTGCAGATCCCGCCGCTGATGCCCAACCTGCCCTACAACGTGATGACCGACCTGCAGCCGCTGGCCCAGGTGGCCAACACGAACTCGCTGCTGGCCGTGCCCAAGGCCGCGCCGTTCAAGGACCTCCAGGACTTCGTGGCGCAGGTCAAGGCCGCGCCGGCCAGGTACAACTTCGGCAGCTACGGCGTGGGCACGTCCTCGCACATCCAGGGTTCGCTGCTGAACATGCAGGCCGGGCTGGACCTCGTGCACGTGCCTTACAAGGGTGCGGCACCGTTGCTGCAGGACCTGCGCGGCAACCAGCTGAGCTCGGCCTTCATCGACATGGCGACGGCACGCCCGCACCTGGACGCCATGAAGGTGCTGGCCGTGACCGGCAGCAAACGCAACCCCGCGCTGCCCCAGGTGCCGACCTTCGCCGAGCTGGGCTACCACTCGTTCGAGCCGATCGGCTGGTTCGGACTGTTCATGCCCGCCAAGGTGCCAGCGCCGATCGCGGCCAAGTTCGCCGCGGAAAGCAACCGCATCCTGCGCCTGCCCGATGTGGTCCAGCGCATCGAGGCCTTGGGCATGGCAGCTGGCGGCATGCCCACCGCAGAGTTCGCCAAGGTGGTGCGCGACGATGCCGCGGTCTACGCCAAGATCATCAAGGACGCCAACATCCGGCTGGAGTGAAGCGCGGGGTCCGGGCGGCCCGCCGCCACCCGGCCTCAACCAGCCTCAACCGACATCCGGCCGGGTCTGCCGGTAGCCACCCGGCGTCATGCCGGTCCAATGCTTGAAGGCGCGGTGGAAGGTGCTGGCCTCCGAGAACCCCAGCAGCTGGGCGATCTCTGGCAAGGCCATGTCGGTGCGCGCCACACAGTCGATGGCGACATCGCGGCGCAGGTCGTCCTTGATCGCGCGGTAGCCGGACTGGCCTTCGTCGCGCAGCCGGCGCCGCAGCGTCTGTGAACTCATCTCCAGCTGGCAGGCCACCTGTTCGAGCGAGGGCAGCGCACCGTCCAGATGGTGGCGCAGCAGCCGGCGGATGCGTTCCGTCATGCTCGCGCTGTCGCGGTAGCGCACCAGCAGGCTGGCCGGCGCCTGGCGCAAAAAGGCCTGCAGGCTGGCCTGGTCCTGCACCACGGGCAAGGCCAGACAGCCGGCCCCGAAGTACCAGCTCATGCGGCGGCCGCCGTACTGCACGGGGGCCCGGAACACCAGCGAGGCTTCGCTGACCGGTCCGTCAGGCGGGTCCGGGTAGTGCACGCCCAGCAGCGGCAGATGGCGCCCGACCAGCCAGGACGCCAGCCCGTAGGCCAGGAAGCTGAACACGCGCAGCGCATAGGCCAGCCTGGCGTCCGCCGGCCGGCGCGGTGCCACGCTGACGCCGGCCAGCGCGCCATGGCGCTCCAGCCGCGGCGTGAAGTCGTCGGTCAGCAGCCGGTACTGGCGCAGGCCGAGCTCCAGCGCCTCGCCCAGCGTGCGGCAGCCGATCAGCAGGCGGCAGGTCTGGGCCAGGCTGCCGGGCGGCACCGGCCGGCGGCACAGGCCCCAGAGCTCGTCGCGCAGGCTGTGGCGCAGCACATGCGTGAGCCGCGCGTACTGCGTCTGCGTCACACGCGCGAGCGGTGAACCCAGCAGGGCGGGCGCGATGCCGGCACGCAGCAGCAGGGCGTGCACGTCCGCGCCGTGCGCCCGCGCGCCCAGCAGCAGGCTCGCGACCTGCCCGATGGCGATGGTGTGGCTGGCCTGCGGCGCAGGCTGGCGTCTGGCGCTCACGGCGGGAACAGCAAGGGCCCGGGGCAGGGCGGCTGCCTGCGCCTA